>CAWUOD010000733.1:0-2026 GCA_963923115.1 uncultured Singulisphaera sp. | reverse complement strand
GCCAGCATCAAACAAACCTGGGCCGAGGATTCCCGGATCGTCTCCACCGACCCATTGGTGATTTCAAGCTCCAGTTCCGCCGAATCCGAACTCCTTGGTGTCGCTTTGGCCCGAAACACGATCCCATCGGGGAGTTTGCGCTCGATAGTGTAACCCTTACCGGTCGCCTTCCATTCAAGCTTGGGCAATTCGACCTTTTTCAGATCCCAAACTGTGTTCACATGGGTATGGGCCAGGTATTCCAGCGTCCTCCCACCACTCTGGGTGATCCAGATTGCCTCGGGCAGGTCAAGAACGGCATATCCTCCATCCTTCCAAGGCGCAAAAAAGCTGAGCTTGGTTTCGCGCTGCGGACGAATGGCCCCATCCCGAAAACCGGTCCGGGGATGACGGCCTCCCGGATAGGGAGCAATCCATGACAAAGGCGCGACATCATGGGCGGTCCTGTCCGCATGGGGAACTTCCGGTGGATTCCCCGTTGCCGCCCGTGTTTCGGCGGGAGTAAAGCGGTGCTTGTGCATGTTCAATTCCCATGCAGTGCGATCTTCGCCGCTTTTTGTCGGGCGAATGTCTTCTAGTGGCTTGCCCGAGGCGATACGCGCCTGGCGATCTTTCATGACAAACTGCGGATCCGTCGGTGTAATTGTGGGGTCGATGTATTTTTCCAAATCGCGCATGGCGATCACCGTGTGGCCTGTGGTTTTGAGCCAACGCATCATCTCCTCGAAGGCTTCGTAGGGCGTGTTGACCCAGTTGTGGGCCGTGTCGGGCACGCCATGAAATTGGAGGACCGCGATTCGACCGGAATGGGACTTTTCAATTGCTTTCTCGAAATCTTTCAGCTTCCAGCCAGGGCGGGAATCGCCTGCCGAGGGGATCAATAGGGGATGATCAAGATACGGTTCATAGCCGACTCCACCGCCCGTGGAATAGGCATACTCTGGGGAACCACCCCGTCTGGCGAAACGGATCCCCTCGGCTTTGAGGATGGGGAGCGCATCTGGAGAGATAGTGTTGCCCGGATAGGCGAAGCTGACCGGCTTGGGGATTTTGTATTCTTCCAATTTTTTGTTGAGGGCGCGAAGACGGCCCGCAAGATCGGGAGCGGTGACGGCGCCATGGTCGATCGTGTGATTGCCGATTTCAAATCCCATCCTGTCGAGCGCCTGGATCTCTTCCCAGGTCATGTAGTCTTTTTTGTTGGTGGGAAAATCGAACCCCTCCGTCACGAAAAAAGTCGCCCCGTGGCCAAGCTCCTTAAGCAGCGGGCCTGCTTTGGTGAAGTGGGACTTTGCGGCATCATCAAAGGTCAGGACGACCAGTTTTTCGGGAATGGGTAGTTTTTTTGGGGGATCGGCCACCGGTTTTTGGGCCGGAATAAGGAGAGCAAGAAGGATTGCTGGGGACATGGAGAAGAACCCGTCCATAGGAGTTGGTCTGGGATGACAGGAAGGCTTGTGAAGGGAAGTCTATCTTCGGCAATCGGGTTTTCGAGGTATCCGGGCACGCTTTTGAGGCGTCCCTTTCCGTTTTTCTTTTTCGGGCCTTGGATTTTTGTCTTGCTCTCAAACAGCGCAAGGTGTTATGGGGCCCAGTTCTGGGGACCAGCCTTCGGGGGAGGGCGTGTGCTCCTCTTTTGGCTTGGGGGACCGATTGATGACCCTACGGACAGTTTGGGCGACGGTGTTGTCGCATTTTATGCTGTTATTGGTCATGCCGGTTGGTGCCCAGGAAGCGATGCCTTTGCCCGCCTCGACACCCCCGGCGGCAACAAACCCGAATATTCCGTCCGGAACCGTTACTACGAGCGCTTTGTTTGCGCCCGATTTGGAAGCCCCCGCTGCAACGGGAGTGGAGGACACCTTTTTATACAGGCTTATCAATCGGTTGATTCCGGAGCCGAACCGGGAACCTTCGCCTCCGCCTGACATCAATTTTCCCGGCCCTGACACGGCCAATTTTCCCAATAGCCCTTTTACGCTGCCAAAAGGGCGCGCCTACATCGAAACATCGCCTTTTCTGTTTT
>CAWUOD010000732.1:0-2033 GCA_963923115.1 uncultured Singulisphaera sp. | reverse complement strand
TACACAAGGAGTATCGTCGGCAGCGTCAGATGTGTATAAGAGACAGACCAAATAGGGTTCAAGAGTCTCGCCATCACGCTCCCAGGACATTTCCGCCCAACCCGGATGGTAAAAAATCGCCTGCCAATCTCCGGCGGGGACACCTTCGAAGGAAAAGTTGCCTGAGGCATCGGTCCGGGTGATCCATGGCGTGGAGCTGGCTATGATTTGTCCCTGAATCCAGAAATGTCCCGCCGAACTGCATAGTTTTATGGTGCCGGGCCTGCGAACGGGGATCGTCGTAGCTTTTTGTGGGTGGACCAATGGGGCCGTAAAAAACGCCGCACCACGGAATTTGATGGTGTCATATTCCCCGGATTCCCGGCGAATCGTCAACGGATCCCCGGGTCGAATCAGGCCAACACGGACCCTTTTGCCATCCTGGGAAAGGAACAGATCATTATCCCTGAGCGAAACATCGAGGGGACCAAATTTCCAGGAACCGTTGGGAGGGGATCCTTGCGTTTTGGAATCTCCCACAAGTGCCACAACAACCCCCTCAACGCTTTCATCGTTTCCAATCATGGGCCAATAAGGGTTATCCCGTGCCACGATTGGCAATTTGGGCTTTTCAGGAAGAGGGCTTTGAGCCGCCATCCATGGCTTTCGCTCAGGGCGGGGGCCCTTCCAAACGATTTTTCCGGAATAATTTCCGGATTGACCAGAGCGCGGATTTGGGGCGGATGGAGCTTGGGAAATCAAGGCGAAGGGGTCCCCGGAAAGCATCAGATCCGGAAGTTCTTCCGCGGGGGTTGGATCGATCCGGGCACACCCTTGACCCAACAAGGCCATGGCAAGCGCCATGAACAACAGGGCTCCATAAGATCTCCTCAACAAGGAACTGCTCCCCTCATGAAAAACCAAGTGCTTTGCCGCCGATTGGACCAGGTAGCCCCTGTCCCATGCCCTTGCGGGGAAAGCACAAGGGTGATCACCCATGCCGATGGACTGGGCTTCAACCTGCACATTACCCTTATTGCCGATTCTGCCCGACACTATCACCGGCAATGCACCGAGGTCTACACCATCCTTGAGGGGAACGGGAAAATCTCGCTGGATGACAGGGTGGAAGAGGTTCGGCCCGGTTCGGTCGTGGTGATCCCGCCCCTCGTTCGCCATCGACTCTGGTCAGATACGCCCGACAAGCCCGTGCGGGTTCATATCGTTGGGATTCCGGCTTGGGATCCCGAAGACGAACACTTTGAGTAATAGCATGCCTGATCCCGCCAAACTGCTACCCCAGATCCAACGGGCAGCCATGATCCAGAATACGCATTCCGGCAGGACAGGCCGGATTCTGGATATTCCCTCGGGCGACTCCATCCTGATCGCGGGCGATCTTCACGGACAACTCGACATACTCAGGCGCATCCTCCTAAAGGCGGATTTGGGAAACCACAAAACCCGCCACCTTCTCCTCCAGGAGGTTGTTCACGGCTTCACCACCTACGAGGACGGATCGGACAAAAGCCATCAGGCCCTCGACCTTGTGGCGGCGCTTATCTGTCAATACCCGGGTCGGGTCCATTTTTTGCCTGGCAACCATGAGCTGGCCCAGATTCATGGGCGCATGATCATGAAAAATGATCGCCTTCTCAACGAAATCTTCGAACGGGGAGTCGCAAAGGCCTATGGTGAAGACTGCCAGGCGATCCTTGCCGCTTATGAAACCCTTATTGAATCCTCTCCATTGGCCATTCGCACCCCCAACCGGATCCTCATGACCCATACCCTGGTCAAGGCCGGTTCCCTCGGGGATTTTGATCCCGTACTCCTCAAAGGAGCCCCCGTCCGCGCCGATTTCGCGCCGGGCGGTTCCCTTTATGGTCTTTTTTGGGACCGGGATACCCAACCCGAAACCGTCGATGCGTTTTTGGCGAAATTCGACGCGGACTGGCTTGTCACAGGCCATATCCCGCTGGAAACGGGCTATGACCTGCGCTCCCCAAGGCTGTCTCTTATACACATCTGACGCTGCCGACGATACTCCTTGT
>CAWUOD010000731.1:0-2039 GCA_963923115.1 uncultured Singulisphaera sp. | reverse complement strand
GCGCGTGAATTCGTAAACCATTTTTCCAACATGTCCCTGCCGGAGAAAATGTTAACCGGCCTTGCGGGTTACCATCCGAGACAGCATCCAACACCAGCTCCCCCTGTGAGGGGAAGCAAACGGCGAAGGAGGGGAATTTTGAGATATTCTTCGCGGTCGTAAACGATTTTGCCACTCATGATTGTGGCGGTGACATGGGTGGGATGGTCGAATGGATCGCCATCATAACAAACCAGATCGGCGACTTTGCCGGATTCGATCGATCCATATTTGTCGGCGACACCCAAAAGTTTTGCCGGCTCGATCGTCAGGGCTGCCAGAGCCCTCTCATGACCAAGACCATGCGCCATGGCGATCGCCGCCTCATACCGCAGTACGCGAGTCCTGGGAACATAGCCCTCATAGCTTGTTCCAAAAACAACAGGGATCCCCTTGTTGGCCAATACCGCCGCATTTCCCAAGTAGGAGTGCATGGTCTCCAGGCTGCCGCCGGCCCGCTGCATCGGAGGGTGAACAACCACCGGAATTTTTGCGGCCTTGATACGGTCGGCCATCAGGTGGGCCTCCGTGCCAAGGCTCAACCGGGCATCGAGGCCAAATTCCTCTGCCAAACGCAAAGCGGTGTCGATATCATCCGCGCGGTGGGCGGCGAAATAGACCGGGATTTTCTTTTCGAGGGCGGGGATAAGTGCCTCCATTTTGGGATTTGGGGGAGGCGCTTTGTCGGGAGTGGCAGATTTCAGCTTCGCCGCGTGCGATTTTGCCTGCAGGAATGCGTTGCGAACCAACAGTGCCGTTCCCATTCGGGTGGTTACTTTTCCCGGGTACGACTCTTTTGCGGATTCCCCAAGGTTGATCAAAATCCCGGCCGGGCTTTGCAATGCCATCGCCTGGGCGGTTGTCCCGGCGGCCCGGAAAAGTCCTGTTTGGCCCGCTATAATGTTTCGCCGTCCGGGCGTGACATGAACCATGGTGGTGCCGTTGCGACGAAACCACTCAAGGAGCCCATCATCGGGATTAAACGCATCAAAGACCCGGCATTCGGCCGTATTGGGATCCGATTGTTCGTCCTGGTCGAGATCGGCGGGCACATTGAGCCCACCCGAAATGCCCGCGCAAGTTGACGCGTCGATCAAACCGGGGGTAACCACCAGAGCCTTTCGCAAAGGCAGCCCGGCTGGAATGGCTATTTTTTCTCGGGGTCCGACCGCTTCGATTTTCCCGTCGTTGATAATGATCACCCCATCCGCGATGGGTTTTCCCGAGGAGGTGTGGATCATTCCGGCCGCGATGGCGTAGCGGTTGGGAATGGTGTCCCTGGGAAAGGGGATTTCGGTCATTGGGCTTGGTGTCACTGGGGCCATGGGGGCGGTCGGACTAATCGGGGAGGGGAGTCCGGCGCGTGTTCCCGCCAAAGCGAAACCGCCCGTCAGGTGGGCCAGGTCTTCGCCAAGGCGGGTGTCGTGTCGCTTGATCCCGTCGATCCAGGTCTCAAGAACCCGCGAATATACAGAAAAAGGAGATCCGTTAAGAATCACAAAGTCCGCGTCCTTGCCCGGCTTTAGCGAGCCGACTTTCGCGTCGATACGCATCATTTTGGCCGGGTTGAGGGTCAGCGCCTCAAGAGCCTCGGACTCGGTCATGCCGCCGCGAAGCGCGATGGCTCCCGTCCTCAAAAGGAAGCGGGATTCCGTGACGGAGTCGTCGGTGTTGATGGCGACCCTGACTCCGGCTTTTGCCAATGCTGCGGCGTTTTCCTCGACAAGGGCCGCCACTTCCAGCTTTCCACCAGGGCTATCCACAAGCGTAAGGGACACACTTGCCTTATGTTTTGCAAGCTCTTCCGCGACCCGGTACCCCTCGGTGGCATGTTGCAGGACCAGATCGAATCCAAATTCTTCCGCGAGCCTTACCGCCGAGAGGATGTCATCGGCGCGATGGCAATGGAAGTGTACCGTCCGTTTCTTTTCAAGGACCTCCACAAGGGGTTCCATGGAGATGTCTGTTTCGGGAGCGCTCAGCTTGGTGTCACCAGAGGC
>CAWUOD010000730.1:0-2043 GCA_963923115.1 uncultured Singulisphaera sp. | reverse complement strand
TATGAAAGGTTTCAAAATCCCTATTCGTTCCCGACGGAGACCATCGCCTTGACCACACCGGTTTCGGGTTTGATCAGGGTTTCGAAGGTGTGGGGCAATTCCCCAAGGGAGGTTCGGTGGGTTATCCAGGGCCGGGTATCGATTACCCCATCCTCAATGAATTTGATGATGCGGGGAAAATCAGCGGGATGCGCGTTCCTGGTCGCAAATAAGGACATCTCCCGACGATGAAACAGCGGATCGGAAAAGCTGACCGCATCAGGCACAATTCCAACGAATACCATCCGACCGGTGAATCCCACAAAATCAAAGCTTCGAGTCATGGCTTTGAGATTCCCGGTGGCATCATGGACCAGGGTGGGAAGTCCCCCGCCACATGCCGCATGGATCGCTTCCAAATCCGAGTCCCCACCCTGAATGCGAATGAGGTGCTTGATGCCAAATTGCTTGCCAACAAAGTCGAGCCGTATCGGATTGGTATCGGCGACCAAAATGTTGACTTTGTGGAGCCGCAAAAACTCAAGAACCGAAAGGCCGATCGGCCCTGCCCCAACAACCAGACAATTTTCCCCTTCTTTGGGCGCCCCGCGATCGACCGCATGGCAACCGATGGCCAAAGTCTCCACCAATGCGAGCTGTTCGTTGGTGAGTTTGTTTCCCGGATGGAGCTTCCTCGCTGGAACCATAAATCTGGGGCGCATTCCGCCATCCGTGTGGACCCCCAACACCTTGAGATTCTCGCAACAGTTTCCGTTACCCTTCCTGCACGAGAAGCAATTCTGGCAATTGATATAGGGTTCAACGCTGCACCGATCCCCCGCGCGAATATGGGTCACGCCATCGCCCACCGCGAGAACCTCCACACCCAGCTCATGCCCCGGAATGCGGGGATAGCTGAAGAAAGGCATCTTTCCCAAATATCCGCTGATATCCGATCCACAAATTCCGACCGTATGAACCCTGACAAGAGCCTCCCCTGGGGCAGGGTTGGCCGGTTCGGATAGTTCAGCCCAGCCAAATTGTCCGGGTTTTTCAAACAAAAGAGCTTTCATTCCAAAATCCTTTGAATCCAAAAGCCATGAACAAAATCAGGGCAGTTCCAATTCCATGACCAAGCCATCCGACAAGCCCATAGCCGCCACGGACCGATCAGGGGCAAAGGCCATTGCCTTTATCCGGGATCGGTCCTGACCCAGGCTTGGTCTGAGATCCCAAGTGCGCAGCGCCGTGCCCCCGGTGACATCAAAAAGGGTGATCCGATTATCCCCCGAGGCGACCAAAACACGCGTTCCATCGGCTTTGAGTGTCAAAGCTGCCAGGTCCTTGCCCGGGGAGGGGAGCGTGTGCAACTTTTCTTTGGCGGGGAGATTCCAAAGGGTGACTCGCCCGGCTTTGTCCGATGTCGCGAGGATTTTATTCCCCCTGGAAAGCGCCAGATCAGCGACGCCTTCGGCTTGCGCTTTCAATTCGCCATCCGGGATTCTTTTACCTGTTTGGGTTTGCCAAACCCTGACGGTTCCATCATCGGACCCGGCAACCATGTGATCGCCATCAGGAGACAAAGCCAGGCTCCGCACAATTCCCAACGCGGGATCCTGGAGTTGCATCATCTGGTCCCGTCTGCCCGATGGTATGGGAATCTTTTCCATGGAGGCGGGAGGAACCCACGCCATTATCGATTTTCCGGAGAGGGAATACCCCAAAACGGGAATCTCAAGGGGCGGACGCCCATCAACAATCGAATTGAGGACTTTGCCGGATGGAACATCCAGGATGGTCAGGGTTCGGTTTTGCGCGACCACGGCCACCTTGCGTTCAGCCCCAAGCCAGGTCAGCGCATTAAGCGGCTCGCTGGATCCCAAAAGTCGAATGGGCGTGTTTGTTTTGTCACCGGTCCCCACCGGCCACGCGATCAGGTCGCCATCACCCCCCGATGAGGCAAGCCATTGCCCGGAGGAATCGTAAGCCAGTGAACGAACCTCCCGACTGTGCCCGGTCTGAACCGAATCATCCTGTCGGGCGACAAGGTCCCAGGTCCGGAGG
>CAWUOD010000729.1:0-2045 GCA_963923115.1 uncultured Singulisphaera sp. | reverse complement strand
ACACAAGGAGTATCGTCGGCAGCGTCAGATGTGTATAAGAGACAGCCTACGCTCTCTCCAAAGGAAGACAGTTTCTGTTGGCCCGTGTATGCGCCAAGGACAAGGTTCTGGCCGAAAGATTGATCCCGGTGGTCGCGGTGGAAAAACTCAAACCCCGCCTTGATGCCCTTGCCAAACACATCGAAGCCACAAAAGATAAAAAAGATCTTGCTCATTTGACAATGGCCCACCTCCACTCAATCCTCGCCGACCAGGCAAAAGGCGAGATCCTCGAAACGGATTACCCATCCGACAAGTTGCTGGACCAGGCCGAGGCGATCGCGCAGGATCCGAACTGGCCGGGAAAAAACCTTGCTGCGGGTGAGTGGTGGCTGGCACTCCCGGAAAAACCGGGAGCCCGAATCGTTAGAGTGTTTGTTCCCAAAACCCAACCGGGTCAAAAGGTCCCGCTACTCCTGGCGCTTCACGGAGCGGGCGGAAGTGAAAATATGTTTTTTGATGGTTATGGGTCAGGCGAAACCCAAAAGAAATGCGATGCCCGGGGTTGGGCCATGGTCTCCCCCCGCATGGGATTGGGAGATACGACCCTGGACCAACTGGCAGCCCTTCTGCCCATCGATGACAAAAAAGTCTTTATTATGGGGCATTCAATGGGTTCCGCGATGGCCAGCGCCCAAACGGCCAAATCGCCGGAACGCTTTCGCGCGGGGGCCTATCTGGGAGGCGGGGGCCGCACGGGTAAAACCGGAGCATACAGCAAACTACCAGCCTTTGTCGGCATCGGCGATCTCGACTTTGCCCTCGGCTCGGCCCGCAAACTCCACCGCGATATCCAAACATCGGGCAACACCGCCGCAATCCTGAGGGAATATCCGAAGGTCGAGCACCTGACCATCGTCCAGATCGCTTTGGACGACCTGTTCGGCTTTTTTGAAAAGCAATTAAAAAATCCATAAAAGGATTTATACTCGCCGCGGCAGCACAAATTTTTGGTGCACCAATAAGATAATATGTGTCAATCACCCTTCAGATCCCACCGGCAAAGAGGAACCCGAAATGATCCGACTCAATTTTTGTGGGCTGCTTTTTTTGGCGATGGTGGCGGTGGGGGGAGGAGCGAAGGATGAGGAGTCCAAAACCTTCAAGCAGGTCCTTGAGGCCCATTTCGACAAATGGGATGCCAACCATGATGGAAAGCTCGACTCCCGCGAAATCGACCATCTCCTCCATCAGGCCGCCATCAAAAACGATGACGCCGCCGCGGTCGCAAGCATTCATGTCTACTTTCGGGGCCATGCGAATCACCCTGGCCTGACCAAGGGGGAACTCCTTAATAGCAAGGACGGACAGGAAGAGCGCCGGGACAAATCCGAAAAGTCCCCCCATTTCGCGAGCGATTACAAATCCTTTGCCAAACATTTGAACACCATTCCACGAAAGGTCTTTGTCGGGCAAAAAATCCAGCTCGATGACCTTTCCCAGGGACATCTTGGCGACTGCTATTTTGTCTCCGTGGTGGGAGCCTTTGTTCACCGCAACCCGGAAGGACTCCACCGGATCATCCATGAAAGCCAGGCCAACGGCACCGAAGTGACATTTGCCGATGGCAAAAAAGCCCATGTGCCGGCCTTGACGGATGGCCTGATTTGCCTGGGAAGCACAGCCCACCAATCCGGGTTGTGGCTAAATGTCCTGGAGGAAGCCTTTGGGGAAGTGACCCGTTCCAAAAAACCCGGAGCGCCGGGTGATCCCGCCATTGACAAGATTGGCAAAGGCGGGAGTCAAACAACGACCATTACCCTGTTGACAGGCAAACAGTCCCAATCGCACTCCATGAAATCGACCCCGCCTGCAAAAGTCCACCAGATCCTGACCGAAGCCCAAAGCCGCAAGCTGTTGATGGGCGCGGGGACCGGATCGCACAAAAAACTACCTCCGGGGGTGGCTTCCGATCACGCCTACGCCATTATCGGCTTGCATGGGGACAAAGTGGAAATCTGGAACCCCTGGGGGAACAAATTCACCCCCAAGGGAACTCCGGGATT
>CAWUOD010000728.1:0-2055 GCA_963923115.1 uncultured Singulisphaera sp. | reverse complement strand
CCGAAAAACTCCCCATGCCATATCCATGGCATTCCGGGGGCCGGGCTCCTGGGGGAAACAACGGTCGCGGTCTTTCCAGCCACGATCCATTCATGTTTGGCAAATCCATGCCATTCCCCTTTGGCGGCGGGAAGTGGCTCAGCGGCAACAACAAGAAGGGAAAGGAAGCAAATCACGGCGGTCTCCATTCAAGCGAAAAAATGTAACAACGGAAACAGAAATAATCGACCCGGTTCAGGGTTTTTGCCCCCCGGATGTTGGGACCCTCAGAAAGGGAACGAGCAATCTGGCCAATTCGGTTTCGGTGAGTTTTTGGGGATCGATTGTCTTGACCGCGTCAAAAACCGATTCGATCCCCTTGTTCCATTCCTCAAGACTTAATTTGCCATCTTTATTAGTGTCAAATCGTCGAACGGATGCGGTGGCCAGGGGTTCTGGCGCCGCAAAAGGGGTAAAAAAGCCGCCGGCGGGTTTTTCGGCATTGGAGGATTTGGAAAAAAGGGATTCGAATCCTTTGGTCAACTGCCTGGCGTCCACCGCGCCTTTGTCTTTCTCCGGGGTATTGGTCCAAACTTTGTTTGCTCCCTCCAGCCATTCGGCCCTGGAAACGGTTTCGTCCCTGTTGACATCAAAGGCGGACATGACAGGAGCAACCAGCATGGAACCCATTTGGAAATCCGAAGGCAACAAGTGCCCTTCACTCCGGCCGGCAAGTTGGTGGCCAAGGGAAATGGTTCGTTTGGCGACAAACAGGTCCAGGTCGGGTGGTGGAACCATGAACCCCGGTCCAGGATTCTTTTTTTCCTTGCGCTCCGCGGTTGCTTTGCGATCGCGTTCGATCATGTCTCCAGCCATTGCGCGAATACGGGCGAGCTCCGCTTTCAGACGGTCCTGGGCGAAAGTGGTTTGGGACAAATCGCGAAGGAGCGCCAGATAGCGATCGCGCATCCCGGGCATCGCAAGGATACGCTCGGTAAGTTTATGCTCGGCGCCATAAGGCCGGATAAAGCTCAAATCCATCTGCTGGTTATTGGTTCCAAGAAAAAAGAGATTGGCGAAAGCCCGGTCCAGATCCCACGGGAAAAAATGAAATTTCTTAGTTTTGGCATCCAAATAGAGATAATAGTTATGGGAAAGAACAAAGAAGCAGTCAGGATTGGAAACATAAGCGGTCGCCGCCAGGAATCGCAAATAGTTGTCCAGGTCGATGAAGGAACCTATCTGGTTGCGAAAATCCTCATCGGATCCTTCCGCGACCAATTTTCCAACGGCAAATATTCGGTTGATTTCCTCGGGTTTGGCGGTTCGTTTTGGTTCAAGGCGGGTGACAAGGTCCTTGAATGGACCGGTTTTGGGAAAGTCGCGGACCCCCTCGGGTTTCATTAGCAAGCCTTCCCCATCGCCAAAATGGTTTTTAAGGAAGACCTTGTCAACCGGTTCGACCAGTGTGTAAAGTCCAAGCCATTGGCCCTTGATCCGGTCACCAACCGTGAGTGTTACTTCGGCGAAGCGTGTCTTTGGCGCGGGAACCCCGGCGGACGCATAAATTCCATAACCGAAGGTTTCCCGGATTTTGCTTGGATCGGCGACTTCGCAGTGGAGATTCAGGGTTTTGAGCGTTTTGTATTTTTTCGTTCCACCAAATTGGTCCAAATCAATTTTGAACGATTTTTTGATGCTCTCTGCGGAATCGGCGATTGTCCCATTCCCCTTGTAGCGAATGCCAACATTTTTAAACAACTCCCCATCGATAGTTACAGAACCCTTTCCCCATGGAAGGTTCATCCCAAAAGTGTTTTTGTGTACCTCACGAGGGGGTTGTCCGGGAGTTTCCTTGGGTTTGGGTTGAAAAATCGCCAAACCCGGAAAGCCGGGAGGCGCGCTTTTGGGCTGAATGGCATCATATTCCGTCGGTGAGAGGTCAATATGAACCTTGAGAATCGAATCCGAATCAAAGGGTGGGCGAATGGAGTGTATCCTTGAGCTTTCCGCAAACAAAGGGTTCCGATGGACAAAAGGAAAAAGCAAAAAGGCAATTCCCAGTGGCGCCAATGC
>CAWUOD010000727.1:0-2060 GCA_963923115.1 uncultured Singulisphaera sp. | reverse complement strand
TCTCGTGGGCTCGGAGATGTGTATAAGAGACAGGCTAAGGGTTTATGGTGTCGGGGATATTGTCTATCTTGGCCAGCGTGATTACAGCATCAGGGCCTGGCTTGATCCGGAAAAAATGGCCTCCCGCGGAATTGGCGTCGATGAGGTCAACAACGCCCTCAAATTACAAAACTCCGAGGTCATATCCGGAGCTGTTGGCCAGGCGCCCTCACCCGGGGCCCAGGCAACCAGTCTGATACTCAGCGCCCGGGGCAGACTGAAGACCCCGTGGGAGTTTGGCAATGTCATCATCAAATCCGATCCATCCATTCCGGGAACAGCCCTTGTCAGACTTCGCGATATCGCGAGGGTCGAAATGGGCGCGCAAGCCTATGACCAGATTTGCAGCCTGAGCGGAAAACCTTCCGTTGGACTTGCCGTTTTCCAACTTCCAGGGACCAATGCCCTCGATTGCGCCGAGGCGATTCGCGCGAAAATGCTGGAACTGTCCAAAAGATTTCCGCCGGGACTAGCCTACGGCGTCAACTATGACACAAGCCCCTTCATTAGCGAATCAATCATCGAGGTTTTGAAAACCCTCAGGGACGCCATCATCCTAGTTGCGATAGTGGTCATGGTTTTTTTGCAAAGCTGGCGGGCCACCCTTATCCCGCTCATCGCTGTGCCCGTCGCGATTATTGGCACCTTCGCGGTGATGGGGTTGATAGGGTTTAGCCTCAACACCCTTTCGCTTTTTGGATTGGTGCTGGCCATTGGGATCGTGGTGGATGACGCGATTGTTGTTGTGGAAAATGTGGAGCGCCTGATCGCCCAGGGCCTCAACCCACGGGATGCCACCATCAAAGCAATGGATGAGGTTACGGGCCCGGTCATCGGGGTCGCCTTGGTCCTGTCGGCCGTGTTTGTGCCTTGCGCCTTCATCAGCGGGGTGGTCGGACTCTTCTTCAGGCAATTTGCCCTCACCATCGCTGTATCCACAGTCATTTCCGCGATCAATTCCCTGACTCTCAGCCCTGCCCTGGCCAAGCTTCTACTCAAACCCCATGGAGCCAGAAAAGATCCCGTCGAAAAACTGTTGCACTTTGGTTTCGGTTGGTTTTTTGGCCTTTTCAATCGGGGTGTCGGCGCTTTCACCAGGGGATACGGAACGGTCGTCGGTTTTTTGTTAAGGCGGTCGATTCCCGTTTTGGTGATTTATGGCCTGTCGCTCGTTTTCACGGTGAAATCTTTTGGGAGTTATCCACTTGGTTTTGTCCCCCTTCAGGATCAGGGGTATTTGCTTGTAACGGTGACGCTTGATGACGGCGCCTCGGTCAAGCGCACCAACGAAACCCTGATGAAACTGGACCAAAGAATCAGGCAAATTTCAGGGGTCAATTCCACGCTGACCATCGCCGGTCAATCTTTTCTTTACAACGCAAACTCCCCCAACTGGGGGTCGATGTTTGTCATCCTGGATGAATTCAAGGACCGAAAAAAACCGGGCACAAGCGCCATGGAGATCCTGCTGAAAATTCGCCGGGAATGCACAGCCGACTTCCGGGAGGCCATGGTGGGAGTCTATCCTGCTCCGCCTGTCAAAGGTCTTGGCACGGCGGGCGGTTTCAAATTTTACATCGAAGACCGGGGCAACCTTGGAAACCAGGTCCTCCAGGAATCCGCCCAGGACATGGTTGATGAAATGTCCAAGTGGGGTCTCCCCATGGTTCGATCGGATTTCAACGCGAACATGCCGCAGCTTTTTCTCGACATCGACCGATCCAAGGTGCGCAACCAGGGAGTGGACCTGAATCTGCTTTTCAAGGCCCTTCAAACCCAAATGGGGTCCGTTTTCATAAACAACTTCAACATTTTCAGCCGCTATTGGCAGGTGAAGACCATGGCTTCGGAAGAGTTCCGCGCCCGGGCCATCGAACTTCTCAACATGAAAGTCCCCAATCAAAAAGGCGAAATGGTCCCCATCAGCACCCTCCTCAGTCTTGTCAACGACCGTGGTCCCGCCATGATCATGCGCTACAACCTCTGTCTCTTATACACATCTGACGCTGCCGACGATACTC
>CAWUOD010000726.1:0-2064 GCA_963923115.1 uncultured Singulisphaera sp. | reverse complement strand
CTACACAAGGAGTATCGTCGGCAGCGTCAGATGTGTATAAGAGACAGATGACAAAAACGCCCACCAAAAAGGAAGCTTTTTCATCGGGACCACTCCGGGAAACATTTCCGACACCGAGGGCGGCCGCCTGATGCACACAGCCCTGGCCCTGCTTTCGCTTGAGGTTTACTATCGGCACCTGCCTCTCTATCGTCGCGAGATGGCGGCCGGGAACTGATCCCGTACCCTCTTCCGATTTGTGGTGATCCCAAGTTCCTTGCGATATCAGTTTCGTCGCGATCCCTTTTAGCAAAGGATGTTCCTATGAGTCTCACCCGTCGTCAATTCACCAGGGGACTGTTGGCCGCATCGGTTGTCGCCCCCTCCGTCACGCTTGCCAAACCCGCCGGGGAGTGGCGGAGCCTCTTTGATGGCAAAACCCTGGATGGGTGGACTCCCAAACTCCGATATGCCGACTTTGGCGACAATGACCGGGACACTTTCCGGGTCAGCGACGGGATGATCCAGGTCCGGTACGACAAATACGATGATTTTGGCGAACGCTTCGGGCACCTCTTTTTCAAGGAGAGTTTCTCCAACTACCGGCTCCGGATGGAATACCGGTTTGTCGGGGACCAGTGCAAGGGTGGCCCTGGTTGGGCGTTTCGGAATTCCGGGGTGATGATCCATTGCCAGGACCCCAAAACCATGCTCAAGGACCAGGATTTTCCTGTGTCCATCGAAGTGCAATATTTGGGAGGGGACGGGAAAAATCCCAGGACCACCGGCAATCTTTGCACACCGGGAACCCATGTCGTCTACAAGAACAAGCTCCACAAGACCCACTGCACCAATTCGACTTCGAAGACCTTTCATGGTGATCAATGGGTCACCGCCGAGGTCGAGGTGCATGGCGGCGGGGTGATCAATCACTTCATCAACGGGGAAAAGGTCATCAGCTACGAGATGGCCCAATACGATCCCGGTGACAAATACGCCAAACCCCTCATCCAGGGGACAAACTTTGTGATCAAGGGCGGGTTCATTTCCCTTCAGGCGGAAAGCCACCCAATCGACTTCAGAAAAATCGAAATCCGGCAACTGGAATCCTGACACGGATTCGTCGCATGGTTTGACATTCGTCGCATGGTTTGACATCAGGCGAATGGCAAACCAATGAAAAAAGCGCCACCGGGGTCAGTTGGCCTGATCCGGTTTGGCGCTTTTTGCTTTTTCGGGCCGGACAAACCATTCGGCAAACCGGTTGGTCCAATTGGCCTGATGCACGGTCAGGGCAAGGGTGACGAGCGCTTCCGGTCCGAGTTCCGCCGCAAGAAGGGCCATCTCCGCCTCAGGCATATCGGCCCGGAGTGTCCAGGCGGTGGTGAATGCGATGACCCGTTGATCACGGGGCGTAAACGACGACCAGTCCGACCAATTGGGGTCCCCCAATTTTTCGATTTCATTGGGAGAGAGTCCGGCCCCCAGACCGAGGCGCCTGTGGATTACCAGTCAGTATTCACACAAATTGATCGCGCTGGTCCGGATATAAGCGATTTCCTTGAGCCGCGCCGAAATCCCCTGATTCAGGGCGCGGGAGGTTTTTTGGGACGCCTCCAAAACGGCTGGGGCGTGGGCCATGATGCGGTAAATGGAGGGAATAGCCCCCATGTTTTTTTGGATCGCCTCCAGAATGGGGCCGGCGCCATCGGGAATGTTGGACGGGTCAACCCCGGGCAACGGGCGTTTTCGACGGAAGGCGGGAGTGCCTTCCCCTGTTGGATTTTCATTCGTTTCGCGCATAGGATCATGCTAAGAATTCAGGGCAAATCTGCCCGGGGAGCGGGGTGTGTGGATGTTTGCGTCCCACGGACCGATTGTTTGCCCCCCCCACTTTTTTCAGAGGCCCCAAAAGGAATCCCTTTATGGCCCCCTTTATTGCCCCTAACGAAAGTGCCGACTTCCTCGAAGCGGCGATAGAGGAAGCGAAAAAGGGATTGGCCGAAGGTGGAATTCCGATTGGTTCGGTTCTTGTCCACAAGGGGAAAATTCTGGGCCGGGGCCACAATCGCCGGATCCAGAAAG
>CAWUOD010000725.1:0-2079 GCA_963923115.1 uncultured Singulisphaera sp. | reverse complement strand
TCGGAGATGTGTATAAGAGACAGGGGTAAATGCCCGCCGGATTTATAAAATTATGACCTTGTGAATTCGGTGGTATTTTTCTTGCGAATTTCCCTCTATTTGGGATTACCTGCCCACGGTTGGCTTCGTTGGTTAGGATGATGGGAGGTGGTTTGTTAATCCATGGGTGAAAAAATGGCTCTTGAAAAAGAAGAGTATGTCGAGCAGGCTTATTTTTTTCGTGTCCTGCGAGAGCGGATAAGTCAGGGACTATCCACTCAGGAAATATTGAAATCACTTGACCAGGAGATTTTGTCCACCACCAAGTTGCCAATGGCTATTGGTTTCTTGCGATCAGAATTAAAACATTCAGGCAATCTTTCAGGCGGGTTTGACAGATTGAGCCATTATTTCACCGCTTTTCAGGCCCATGTGATTCGCAGCGCCGAAAATGATCGGATGAAATTTTCCATCCATCACGCCCTTTCGTGTTTGGAAAAGGAGGCCGTTTACAGATCAGGCAATCCCACGCCATCCGGGCTTTTCATCTACCAGTTTGAAGTGCTTTCCAGAAACCGGTTGGGCTATGAGGATGGGCTTAACGCAATTGCCAAGGACGCTTTTTATTCCAAGGAATGGCAAGGATTTATCGCGGATGCCCGAAATCAGTTGGCAGTGGTTGATTTTGCGGACCTAATATATTTAAGGTCTGATTGGTATATTATAGAGCAGCGCCGAAAGGATCCGGCATATGATCCGGCACTTTGTCCGTTATTTGGTGAAAAGGAAGGAAAAATCGCCGGGGCCAACAGGAGCCGTGACCCGCTTTATCTTTTCGCGGCCCTCCAGAGGCAATTGGGTTATCCGGAAGTTCCCAGATACACCGAAAAAACCCAGGAGCAGGCTTTGCTTACAGTTTTACAATCAAAGGTGCGGGATCTGGAGGGGCGAATCCGTTTATTGGAACAGGAAACCAAAGGAATTGTGGACTTGGCAGAATTTGCCAAGCCCCAATTATTGCGTGAAGACGACGATGATGCCTGAGGTCGCTTTTGTTTGAGTTTTAACTTTGGTGTCCGTTCATCAAGCCGAAGGGCGCGTTTGAAACGCCTGAAGGATGTCGTTCAGGTCATCGGTTATGAGCACCTCATCATCCAGGAAATCCTGCAACCAGGCGTAATTACGCCGTGAAGCCAATGCCAACAAGGGAAGCAAGTCCCCCAGGGATACCCGATTAACCGGCTCTGGTCCGGAAGATTCCGTTTGATCTTCTGTGGCCTGAAACAATCGCAAATGTCGTGACATGGATTTCATCCCTGATTTTTGTTCCGGAAGCGGGGCAACCAACGGAACTTCCCCCAATCATCTATCGGTTCCCATGGGGGGCCTTGTGAAGGCAAACCGGTATAACTTGCCGTATTTGTCTTGGCGATTCTCCATACATTGGGAATAATCCACGAAGAAAGGGGAATCATGGGGGATCCAACCAGAATTGCTATTTTGGGAAGCGGTGGCTGGGGCACGGCTGTGGCTCTCCTTTTCGCCCAACGATTGGAAAATCAGGTTAGCCTTTGGATTCCCAGGCAGGATTCCTTTAGGGAAATCCATGGAAATCGGGAAAATCGCAGGTACCTACCCGGGGTACGGATCCCTGAATTTGTGTCCATTGAACACGAAAGCCTTGATTGCCTTCGTGAGGCGGATTGGTGGGTGGTTGCCACCCCGGCAACCTACCTCGACGCAATCCTTACTTCCATTCAGGAAAGGGGTTGGGAGCGAATTCCCCGATTGCTAAGTTTGGTGAAGGGAATGGATCCGGTCACTTCCGAGCGTCCCAGCCAATTACTCGCCCGCTGGGCTGGCCATGATCAGATCGTGATATTGAGCGGGCCAAGTCACGCTGAGGAAGTTGCAAGGGGCATGCCCGCTTCCGTTGTCGCAGCTTCCCGGCACTCGGAATTAGCCCGGGAAATCCAGGACAAGTTGGGAAATCCCCGCTTTCGTATTTACACATCTGAGGATGTGATTGGAGTGGAGTGTGCCGGGGTCCATAAAAATGTTATTGGGATCGCCGCAGGGATATGTGCAGGACTTGGGTTG
>CAWUOD010000724.1:0-2084 GCA_963923115.1 uncultured Singulisphaera sp. | reverse complement strand
ACACAAGGAGTATCGTCGGCAGCGTCAGATGTGTATAAGAGACAGGTAGAATACCCTGACGGGAAAAATCCAGACTCGATTTGGATAAATCCAGCCCCCCTGACCTGATCTCCCCCCCAGGTTGCCCCATGATCCATTCGCACGGATTGAGCCGATTTGCAGTCAGCCGCCGTTCCTTTATGGCGATGTCGGGATCTGTTTTGCCTTGGGGACTGTCGGCCGGGTTGCCCTGGGCGTTTGCCAACGGGCCCAGCCCGGCGAAATCTTACGACAAATCAGGACCCCTTCCGGTCAAAGCGAAGTCGGTGGTTCTTTTCTGGCTGAGCGGTGGTCTGAGCCATATCGACACCTTTGATCCCAAACCCCACGCTCCCGTTGAGTATCGTGGGCCGTTCAAGACTGTGTCCACCAAATCTCCCGCAATCCAAACAACCGAACACCTTCCCCGACTGGCCGGCATGTCGGACAAATGGTCAGTCATTCGCTCCCTGGGGCACTTCCAAAGGGGCACCGGCGACCATCATGCGGGTTATTATTACAACCTCACAGGGCGCCACCCCGATCCCACTTTCAAAGCCCTTTTGAACAACCGGAAACCGTATCCGGACGATTGGCCCTATTTCGGTTCGGTCATTGATTACGACAGAAAAAACAAAAGCCCGGTTCCCGGAGTGATAACCCTTCCCCAGAAACCCGGCTTCCCGGAATACACCAGGCCCGGGCAATTTGCGGGGATCCTGGGAGCCATCCAGGACCCGCTATATCTTTATGGCACCCGTGAAAAACCGCTCGAATTCACCGCTCCGGCGGTTACTTTGCATGGTTCGCTGACACCTGACAGGCTGGGTGGGCGCAAGTCGCTGGTCGGGGCAATGGATGGGCTCAGAAGGTCCCTTGATTCGGCGGGTGGACGATCGCCGGAAGCAGGGACAGGATTTACCCCCGCAATGGTAGATAAAGCGTACAGGTTTCTCGAACCCACGGCGTTTGCCAAAGCGATGAGATTGGATCAGGAATCGGCCTCCCTTCGCGAAAAGTATGGCAATTCCATCAATGGGACGAGTCTTTTGTTGGCCCGGCGGCTGGTCGAGGCGGGGGTTGGTGTCGTTTCCGTGTTCTGGATGGAGGAACCCGAGCTTGACAAGCTTTGTAAATCGGGTGGTGGATGGGACACCCACGGCAACAATTTCAACTGTCTGAAGGATCGCCTTCTTCCGGAGTTCGATCGCTGTTTTTCGGCGTTTTTGGGCGATCTATCGGAAAGGGGGCTCCTTGATTCGACCCTTGTCCTTGTCACAAGCGAAATGGGGCGCCAGCCCAAGGTCGGAGATCCCCGTTCCGGAGGCGCAAGCGGGGCAGGGCGCGACCACTGGACCCACTGTATGTCCGCGGTTCTGGCGGGGGGTGGCATTCAGGGGGGACGGGTTGTTGGAGCAAGCGACAAGACTGGGGCATATCCGGGGGACAGGCCGATTGCTCCGGAGGATATCGTCAAAACCATCTATCATTGCGCGGGAATCCAGGATCCCCATTTTCAGGGGAAGGACGATCGCCCTATCAGCCTCCTACCTTATGGAGAGGTGATCCCAGAACTTTTGGTGTGAGTGTTCCTTGATTCAAACCCCTGTTTCTTCCAAGCCCTGGGTGCCGATCGCGGCATTGGTGATCTGCACGGCCGGTTGGGGCATTTCCTTTAGCCTCATGAGGAATTGGCAAACCTCGCCACTTCCCGAGATTCCCCTTGCGGGGCTTGTTTCAAGTCTTTCGCTTATCGGCTTGAGGATGGGTTTGGCGCTATTGCTTTTTACGATGATTCGTCCCCGCCTGGTGGCGTCCCTGCGTCCCAAAGATCTTCTTCCGGGAGCCATGGTGGGGATCCCGCTTTGGCTTGGATTTGTGCTTCAGCTATGGGGGTTGGTTTACACAACTCCCGCAATGTCAGCTTTTTTTACCTCCCTTGGCAGTCTTTGGGTTCCGCTTATTTATTTGCTGGTGGGCAGGAGGATTCCCCTTGGGATTCTGTTGGGTTATGGCTTGGCGTTTGTCGGGCTTGGGGTTTTGGTGGAGGGGGGCTGGCGGTGGGG
>CAWUOD010000723.1:0-2084 GCA_963923115.1 uncultured Singulisphaera sp. | reverse complement strand
AGGCCCGGGCGGAAATTCATAAGAAAAAGAGTCTGAAAAGCGATAAATAGGTGGTTGTTTTGACTTGTCATAATTGTCCCAAAAGACACGGCCGGTTCTGGGTCCCGGGTGCCTTTGCATGGAACATCCAGGGGCCGGTTTATTTTTTGCCCTGGACCTTCACCAAACCGGCTTCCTGGGCGGCTTTCGCCCAAATCTCAGCCAGCTTGTCCCTCCTGGTTTTTTTGCACAGTTCGGCCAGCTCCAGGCGAACTTTTGCATCATCGGGACGGGAATTGGCCTGTTGGTAGAGGTCGGACATCTTTTTCAGGTCTGAAGTGGCCTCGTCGGCGCTTTTTCGGGCGGCTTTGGCTCCAACCGAATTCCCAGCAAGTTCATACGCCTGCGCCAACTCGTTCCAGGCTTTAGAGTCGAGTGGGTCCCCTTTTGTGGCGTATTCCAAAAGGGGAACGGCTTGGACAAATTGGTTTTGAAGAAGAAAAACCTGGGCCCGTAGACGGGCAATTTTGGGAGAAATGGGGTCCAATTCACGAGCCTTGTCCAGGGTTTTGCCGGCCTCGTCGAATTTCCCCTCCACCAGGAGGAGTTCACCAAGCACCTCAAGGCCCCTTGGACCCTCCGGAATGACCCGGGCATGCTGGTCCCAAAACTTTCTTGCCCCTTCCACCGAATTGCGCAAGAGTTCGGTTTCCACCAGGTTGATTGCTACCTCAATGGCAATTTCGTCGGGGAGTCCCAACTTGAGGGCCTCCTGAAAAAATTCGGAAGCCTGGTCATTTTGGACCAATTCCTTGGCGATTTGCCCGGCAAATCGGAAGGCCAACGCATCCGGTGTTTTTTTGAGGTGCATATCGAGCAGATTTAGCGCCTCATCGAGCGTGCCCAAATCATAAAGGGCCCCGGCCAAACCACGAACGGCCTCGATATTGTTGGGGTCGCGGAGCAAAGCTTTTTGAAAGGCATCAAGGGCCTGTGTCGTTTGTCCCAACTGAAGGAACGCCCGGCCGCGAAGGATTAGCGCGCCGGGAAATTGGGCTTCCTCGGCGGGCAATTGGTGTAGCGAGTTCAGGGCCCCCTCCGGCCGTGACTGCCCCAACCGAATCTCCGCCTGAAGCAGCAGCTTGTTGTTGGGGTCAAGGTCTTGAGCCGAGGACTGGAGCGTTTTGTCCGCCTGATCCCATGATCGGGAGTCTATAAGCTTGCGAATCGTCTCCGCGGGCATTTCCCGGTTCCACCACCAGTACCCGGCGCAACCAACAACCAAAACCAGACTTGTGGCCACCATTATTGGGCCCAGGGGGCTGGGTTTCACGATGCGATTTGGGGTAGATGCGGGCATTTTTGATCCAGCGTTGGGTAGCATTCGCCAAATCCCTGCCAAATCCCCGATTGGGAAAAAATGGATTGGGAATATGACGGTGCTTGCCTGAATGTTGGGTTTGCCTTCGGGCTCAAAGGGGCCCCAAAGAATCCTCAAAAGCATTTTACCACTTTCTGTTGTCGTGAACGATCCCTTTCGTGTTGGCGGATCGATGAATCGGATAATCGCGAATGGTGTATTGTTTTTGACAAAAACGATTAAGGTCAGGGAGAATCGGATTCCTTTTTGGCTCAAAGGTTGGGAGAAAAAGGGGAAATCATAATAGATGGACCGCGAAAAGCGCGGCCTGCCAGGGAATTGTCAGCAACCTGGCAAACCTTTTGGAGGAAAGACCGCAATCCCGTCCAGCTTCCACCCCCGAAGCGGTTACGAACCCATTTCGGTTGCTTCGGGAAGAAATCCAGGGAGTCATTGGCGAAAGCGAACCGGGTAATGCCTGATTGGCTGGAGGGAGTGCCCGAGTCGACATTCCCATTTCGAGCGTTTTTGGTGTGATCGGCGCCCGGGCCATCAACTTGATCAGATGGATCAGATCTGTTCAAGGATTGGATGTGTTGGATCCGTGCCAGGAACAAAGGTGCGCCCAAGGATATTTCCCCTGGACCCCGAAATCCCTTTAACGCACAGGCCATCGCGGGGGCTTCCGGCGGTCCTGGTGGTTATGTTCTTGTTGGTGATGGGATTTCCAAAAGGGTTGGCGAAA
>CAWUOD010000722.1:0-2098 GCA_963923115.1 uncultured Singulisphaera sp. | reverse complement strand
CGCAGACTGTGGGAAAAATTCCTGTGGATGCCGGGGCTCTTGGGGTGGACCTCCTTTCGGTTACAGGCCACAAATTTTATGCCCCCAAGGGGATTGGCGCGCTCTGGGTCCGGAATGGCGTTCCTTTGGAGCCAATCCTCCATGGTGGTGGCCAGGAAAAAGGGCTCCGCTCGGGCACGGAAAATGTGGCGTTTGCCGTTGGTATTGCCGAAGGGGTCCAGATTGCCACGAGCCACCTGGGGGAGGTGTCCTCGCGGATGAAAGTTCTCCGCGAACGGCTTTGGCAGGGACTTGTGGGGCCATTGGGCGACCGGTTGAAGCGGACCTCTGATCCAGAGCGAACCTTGCCCAACACGCTTCACTTTTGTGTGAAAAACGCCCGGGGCGGGGAAATCCTTGCCGCCGCGGGGGACCTGCAAGCATCCACAGGGTCGGCTTGTCACGCCGGGGAAGACCGCCCATCCGCGGTGCTTTGCGCCATGCGCTACCCCTGGGAGTGGAGCCTGGGCTCGATAAGGATGTCCCTGGGAAAATCAACAACCGAATCGGAAATCGACGAGGCGGCAAGACTTTTTGTGAAAGCGGTTCAAAGCGCGCAGCCCTTGGGCAAATAGTTGGTAATTGAGATAAAAAACGGTGGCGTTATAGCCTGATAGGCAGTTTTCGGTACCTGAAACAAGCCAAATTTTTGGATCGTTTGGAATAGCGCAAAAGCATGCCACTCATGAAAGTTGTTTGCGGCGGCGTTTCCACCAAGCTCCCACTGCCCCGGCGGCCAAGGTGGCCCCGGTAAGTATCAAGGTGCCTGGCTCTGGCACGGCAGTGGCGGTCAGGGCAAAATTGTTGTAATAATCTTTGCTTCCGGAGGTGTGGTCGCTTGTGGTGGTACCATTAAAATTCAAAGGGCTGCTTCCGGATTCGATGAGTCCATCCGTGGTCCCATAAATTCCCTGATTTAGATCTTTAATGTAGATTGTATATGTTGTTAATGCGCTTAGATTTTGTCCGAAATTGGCGGCTGTGAAATCGAACATATAGCTGCCACTGTTGGATGACGATGTGATTGAGCTTGATACCGAATAATCGGAATTGAAGGAAAAAATGGCGGTGTCCGCAGTCGTTGAATTCATTGTCAACGAATTCAAATTGAACACGGGAGCGCCATTCGATGTTTGGAAAGTAATCGCAAATGTGGTTAAAACATTCGAGTTGGCCACACTCGTTCCCCCGATTCGGCTCAGGGCAATTCCCGTAACATCCGCGCGGTTTGATCCGGTCAGGCACGCAAAGCCAACAAGCAGTCCCATGATTTTCCGCATTGCTACCCCGTCTTTGTGGTTAAATACCTGCCTATCTCAAAGCCAATCAAATGTAATCTCCCATTGTTTTATTTGGAAAGAATGATGATGGCCATTTGCTTTGTGCTACTCAACCCCAAACCATCTTTCAGGACGAAGTTGATTTTTCGTGTAAAGGTGGAGGGACTCGTGCTGAAATTATCAAAGGTGATGTTGCGGGCCAGTTCCTGAACGGCCTCCACGGTTGCCTTTTCAGTGAAATGGATCACAAGAGGATTGGTTCCCAGGCCGCCTTGATAGGTTCCTATCTGGTCGCCGTCGAAAAGAATCCGGTTGCCGGAAAGTGCCAATAGACTGGTACTTGCGGGGTTCAATTCCAGATGATCAAATTGTGTTCCATTGGCGATAATCGAAACAACCAATTGGCCCCCGGGAAATTGATCGTTATCCGGATCGGCAATCTTGACCGCTTTGTCAATGGTAACGGGACCATTATCCGGGCGGTAAGTGATTTGGGTTTGGGAGAAACGGATGATTGGCGCATTGTTGACGGGTCTTATTTGGACCACTGTAGTCAACGGTTGACTTTGTGCGTTTGCGCTTCCCGTGCCATCATTCAGCACAAAACGAATGGCCCGTGGCCGATTGGAGGGGTTTTGTCCCGCGACTGAAAACGAAATATTGCGCAAAAGGGCCTGAGTGGCTTCGGGGGTGGAATTGGCATTCAGGTGAACAATTAGGGGTTCGGCTCCATTTCCTCCATCATAGGTTCCAATTGTTAGGCCCGAATAGGTTACAAG
>CAWUOD010000721.1:0-2114 GCA_963923115.1 uncultured Singulisphaera sp. | reverse complement strand
GAGGTTTAAAAAGTCGTGAACAACCCAATGTTCTTTCGTTTGGGATCCTCTTTGGCATTACTTGTTTTTGGTCTTCCCATTTGGGCGCACTTTCCTGTTTTGGTTCTCGACAGAAATGACATTTCCAAAGGGTCAAAAAGCCTGATCACCATTCGGTGGGGCCACCCTTTCGAATCAGAATGGGAAAATTGTCCGGAGCCTGTTTCATTGGTGGCGGAAACCCCTGAAGGAAAAATCATACCGCTCAAAATTCGAAAAACCGAAAGCTTGGGGGGTGAAAAGGCAATTACTTCTTTTCGGGCCGAATACATACCAGACTCAAGAGGCGATCACAAAATCATTGCGACCTGGCCCCCCAGGGCCGAAAAAGGAGAGGAGGTCCCCATCAGGGAAATCGCTACCACCTGGCTCCATGTCCAACAGGAAAAGGGCTGGAACAAAGCCTCTGAGGGCTGGACTACCCTTACACGCCCCTACGGTTTTCTTCCCGGGATGGTATTTCAGGCCAAATTGCCTCAAGAAACCGAATTTGAATTTGAAATGCTAAACGAAAATCCCCCAAAAGAACTCCCTAAACCAACCCTTGTTACCTTTACAGGGAAGACGGATGAGAGGGGCATCGCCACAATCTCCTTGCCAAAATCCGGATGGTGGGCTCTGGCTGGAAATCAAAACTCCAAAACCCAAGAGGGAACGCCCTTGCGGACACATCATGTGCTTTGGCTAAAAGTGGACGCATCAGACAAATGATTTCCCTTTTCTCGATTCATATTCCTGATCAGATTCTTAAAAGCCCATGGTGGGTTACTGGGTGGATTGTTTGTGTTTTTTGGATTTTTTTTGCATGCAGGAATATCGAAGATGAGGAACTTCCACAGATTGGACTATTCAGCGCTGTTTTTTTTCTTGCCACCCTTTTTCATCTACCTTTGATGAATGTCCATTTGGTACTTCCCGGGATTATGGGGGTTTTTCTTGGGAAAAGGGTGATTTTGGCTGTCGTAACAGCGATGCTTCTCCAGGCGGGGATGGGTCATGGTGGCTTCTCAACTGTTGGAATTAATTCCGTTTTGGTAGGTGGGGTGGCGACAATTTCATCTTTCGCGGTTTCCCCAATATTAACCCAATTCACCAATCAGCCAAAAATTTTAAGTGGCATTGGATTTCTTTTGGGTTTGGTTCCTGTTTGCTTTTTGATCCTCCTCCATGCATTGGTTTTGATCTACGGGGGGGTGGAAGATTTCCGCATCCCAGCCTTTGCCAGTATCATGCTTCACCTTCCGGTTGCTTTGGCGGAGGGAGTTTTTTTGGCGAGCGCCCTGCCCTTTTTAGCCAAAGCAAAATCAGGGCCATTTCGACGACCTGAACCCTCCCACCAAACTTTGAATCCCCTTGGCGGACTGATTATCATCGGATTTTTTTGTGGTACTCTCGAAAAATCATTAGCGAACGAACCTTTGATTCATAATCTCCGGATTGATTGGAGCGTCCACCGGCCTGGGGAATTAACGGTCGAAGCCTTTTATGATCGCGGAGTTTCGTTTTCCCAAGGAGAACTCAGAGTCAAGGATTCCGAAGGAAAAGTCCTTTTGAAGGAAACAAACCACAAGTCAGGCAAGTTCATAGTTGAAATCCCTGGTGGAAAACCACCATTCGATATTTATGTACAGGCTGATGATCATGTTGCCCACGCCATGATCACCAAAGAGGAATGGGAACATGCGCAAAATCAAACCGAATCCACTGAATCCCAAAGCCAACACTCCCTTACTTCCCCATCAATCATTGACAATAACCATTTTCGGGACTGTGTTCTTGGACTTAGCCTGATTCTTTCGGTTATGGCATTTTGGATGGCCTGGCGTGCTTTGGTCACGGTCAAAAAACCATAGCTGCTTTTTCATTTCTGCCTTGGAATCTTGGGCCTAAACACCCATAATCAAGGTTTTCCCAGATTATTTCGAGGTTCTGTTTCAAGATGGCTATTCTTTTTCAAATCTCCAAGGCTCACAAAAGTTATGGCGAACAGGTCCTCTTTGATGGGGCAGATGCAACTATAAGCGATAATGTCAAAGTCGGTTTCATCGGCAGAAATGGTGCCGGAAAGAGCACTC
>CAWUOD010000720.1:0-2120 GCA_963923115.1 uncultured Singulisphaera sp. | reverse complement strand
CCCGGTGATACCAGATCCTTGATCAGGTTCCCACGATCACGGTCGTAGACAAGCGTTCCGGGAGGGACATGGATAATCAGGTCCTTGGCATCCGAACCGGTGCAGTTCGAGGATCCCCCCCGTTCGCCTGATTCTGCGCGCCAGTGTTTCTTTTGGCCAACCTCGGCAAGGCTATCGGCGTCAGGCAATGCGAGAAGGATCACAGAACCACCCCGTCCACCATCCCCACCGTCCGGCCCACCCATCGGAATATATTTTTCCCTACGGAAGCTACTGCATCCGGATCCGCCATCGCCAGCTTTGGTAAAAACAACCGCACGGTCCACAAACATGTTCGCACCCCCAAACAGGTATTTTAAGCCCGATTTGGGACCCTAGCGACCAAATCCTGGAGTTTGTGGAAAATAGGCCAAATTCCCAATCCATCAGATCACAATTGGACAGTGTTTGCCTTGTTGCGGTTTGCGAGTCGCTCCACCAATAAATGGGCAGCCCGCGCGCTTGCGCCTGGTATGGCCCATTTTGACCGAAGTTGGGTCAATTTTTCCCGTAATGCCTGTATTTTTTCCGGGTGAGCCAGCCAATCCAGACAGACTTTTGCCATGTTTTTTCCCTGGCACTTGTGGTGTACAAATTCGGGGAAAATCTCTTCCTCCGCAAGCAAATTCACCAAGCTGATATATTTGCATTTTTTCAGAATCCGGGCTAATTGCAAATAAAACCATGACCCGTGATAAACGGTTACACAAGGTTTGGTTCGCCACAAAAGCTCAAGACTCACCGACCCGGATACCGCAATCATAAACTTTGAAGCTTCAATGACTTCGGGTGTTTTGCCCGAATGGATCTCCACAGGCAACCGGGCCCAGCGGGGATTTCCGGCGATCTTCGCCCTTACCCAATCCGCCTGTTTTGGTTTGTAACAGGCGAAATGGAATCGGACCTCTGGATACTTCTCAAACAGAATTTCCGCGGTTTGGAGCATGGCAGGCACATTATTCGCCAATTCCTGACCCCGTGATCCCGGAAGCATGCCAATTATGGTGCCACCCTCCGACTTCATGGCAGAAAGACTTGGAATGTCGAGTTTTTCTTCGGCTAGCTCATCAAAGTAGGGGTGGCCGACCAAGCTTGTCGGCATTCCGCGCTCCTGATACCACTTGTCCTCGAAAGGAAAATTGGTGAAGGCTTCGTTTACCCAACGCTTCATTTTCTTAACGCGCCAACCGGCCCATGCCCAAAGTTGGGGAGGAACAAAATAATAGACGGGAATTCCCCGGTCGGCAGCCTTGTGGGCGATGTGCCAATTCATTCCCGGAAAATCCACCAGGACCACGGCATCCGGCTTTTCCCGATCCATCCATTGGGCGGCCTCATTTACCCGGGCCACATAAAAACGATACTGAAGGGCCACCTTGACAAACCCAATGGCGGCATGTTCCGCAAGGGGGTAAATCTGATCGACCCCTGCTTCACGCATCTTGGGGCCGCCAAACCCGCCGATTTTAATGTTGGGGACCAATTCCCTCAAATGTTTTGCAAGATTGGCACCGTGAATATCACCACTTGGTTCCCCAACGCTCAGGAAAATCTTCATCAAAGCAGTTCCCCCAGCCCAAAGACTAGCCATGCGGTGGGACTCAGGACAAGACCGCCCCAAAAAAGCCTTCGCCAAAATGATCCCTAGTGCTCAATTTGCCACCATTCCGTTGCAGGGAGTTCATACTTCGTATAGACATCATCATCCGTGGGGGCGGTAACCTCAAACCCGCCCTGGCGGATCTTTCCCACAAAAAGGTCAACTGCTTCTGTCTCGATGGCGTACCGCCTGAGAGGTTTGCTTCCAACTTTTTCAAATACGATGGTTTCAGCGTAAACCCGTTCAAAATCTTCGGGAATCTCCCTCAGAATTTCGGACCAGAACAAGGTCAACCGCTGGCCAAAGGCCGTTTCGGATTCTCCTGACTTTCCCAGAACTTCAACAGACACAAATTCTTCCACGGAAAACTCCCCTGTTTGTCCCACCCTCCAACCAAAGAGATGATAAGCCCAAAAGACATCAGGAACATGGCACCCGAAAACAAATCACACGATACCATGTCTGTCTCTTATACACATCT
>CAWUOD010000719.1:0-2120 GCA_963923115.1 uncultured Singulisphaera sp. | reverse complement strand
GTTCGTGTGTTGCCACAATCAGGGCGCCATTCCAGGCTTTCAGGGTTTCGACCAGGGCCCGCTTACCCCTCTGGTCCAGGTAATGGGTTGGTTCATCCATCAGAAGCAATTTTGGTTCCATGGCGAGGATCGAAGCCAATGCCAAGCGTTTTTTTTCACCTGAAGAGAGTTCAAATGGTGATTGATAGATATGTTTTGACAAATGAAATTGCTCCAAAAGCCTTAGTGATAATTCCTTTGCTTCGCCGGGTGACTTCCCCAAATTCAACGGACCAAGCGCAACCTCCTCCAAAACCGTGGCCTGAAGAAGTTGGTCGTCGGTGTGTGCAAAAACCAGGCCGGCAAGGGTTGGAGCTTTCTTTCGGTCCAGTTTGTTAAAAAGGTCCAAGTTTCCAAGGGACGCATGACCCACCCCAGGCGCCACCAAACCCGCCAACATTCTCAAAAGCGTTGTTTTTCCGGCACCGTTGGGTCCCAAAAGCGCAAGTTTTTCACCAAAATCAAGGACCAAATCCACATCGGAAAGTATGGCCTTTCCGGAAGGGGCTTGACGGGACAATCTTTTGATATTTACCAGATTATTCATGAGAAAATATACTCCCTGACCGCCACAATCAAAAGTGCCAAAGCAAGAACAAACGGAAAGATCCACATCAGGGAAATGGTTTTGGCTTGGGGTAACAAATGAAACCTTCTTGAGAACCCCCGAGCCTGAAGACTACACACGAGATCCTCTGTCCTCATTTGGGAACGAATGAGCATTTGGGCCCAAACCCCAGCCATGAATTGTGTTTGCTCCATGGCTCCCTTTGACGGAGTTGCCCTTGCCCTATGTGCCTGTAGTGCCCTTCGCCAATCAGCCAACAACCGTTTTGTTTGCTGGATTGTGATCCAAATAACGCAAAGGAAAACTGGCGGAATTCCAATCCCCTGAAAAGTGGCCAATATTTCATTTGAACAACAAACCCTGCCAAGGCCCAAAAAACCCATCGCCACCGTTGTGCCTTTTAGCCACAAAAGGAGCGCTTTGCCCACCCCGGACATGGAAGGGCTATACCAAAGATCCGGCCAGATAGGATCACCTGGGACAGTCCAAGGCATCCAAATGGAAAAAAACGCCAAACTACCTGCCAATGGTAAAAAACGGGTGATCCACCATTCCGTGCCTGGCCAGGTCGAAAGAAGTAACCCAAAAGCAACCAACCATGCAAAAAAAACTGAATCAAATTGAAAGAAACAAATAACGCTCAAAATCGGAATGAAAAATATTGTAATTTTGCATGCAGCCGAAAAGTGGTGCCATGGCCCAAACCGAATCGGGATCAATGGCATCGTGGTTTCCTTGCCATACATTTTCATTGCGTAAGTTTGGCCTTTCACCCGTTGGACTGCCTTTTGGGGTGGGAAACGATTGCACCAACCATAAGGAAAACCCTAGGAAATTGAATGACACCCTCAATGCCCAATCCACCACCATGGACAGACCATGTATCAACAAAGGCTTGATCCACTCGTCGATATCCTTCCCCATGGATGGTCCACGGTTGGTTCCACTTTTCTTGCATTTTTGCCTGTTTTGGTGCTGTTCGCCCTTTTGGTAATCAAAAGGTGGGAAGCCCCCGCGGCAGGAGCAACCGCCGGTCTTCTTGCTCTCCTAATCGCAGGGTTTGTTTACCAAATGCCTTGGTCCATGGCTCTTGCCGCTTACCTAAATGGAATGCTTTTTGGACTTTTACCAATTGGTTTTACGGTCCTCGCGGCGATGCTGCTTTACAACCTCACGGTGGAAACAGGTTGTTTCAAACGGATCAAGGAATCCGTGGAATCCCTGTCCGGTGATCCAAGAATCCAGGCGGTCCTGGTTGGTTTTTCATTCGGTGCATTTCTTGAAGGAGCTGCTGGATCGGGCACCCCTGTGGCAATTTGTGGCGCAATCCTTGTAGGAATGGGTTTCAATCCGATTCAGGCCGCCGTCCTTTGCTTACTGGCAAACACCTCACCCGTCGCTTACGGGGCCCTGGGTAATCCCCTGCTTGTGTTGGGAAAGGTAACAGATTTACCCCCGGAGACACTAAGTGTAATGGCTGGCCATCAGCTACCAATACTGTCTCTTTTTGTGC
>CAWUOD010000718.1:0-2130 GCA_963923115.1 uncultured Singulisphaera sp. | reverse complement strand
TTGAGGATCTGGGCTCCTTTTGGATGAAAGCCAACCAGGCGATGTTTGGTGATTCCCTGCAACTTAATCCAGGATACCAGTGCTGGTGGTCTTACATTGGCCATTTTGTTCATTCGCCCTTTTATTGTTATGCGTATGCTTTTGGAGAGCTTTTGGTTCTGGCCCTTTATGCCAAATATCTTGAACAGGGCAAACCATTTGCAAAAGCATATTTCGAATTTCTTTCCGCAGGTGGATCCCAAAAGCCGGAAAAACTCCTTAAAGAGCTCGGAATTGACTGGAGCAATGCGGAGTTTTGGCAAGGTGGCTTGAGGCTTTTGGACCGTCACCTCGAAACGATGGAGTTGTTAGCCGATTCCATTCACCTTTAGCAGTTACCTTTTAAGGAGGCTTCCATCCATGGGTGATTCGTTATCTGGCCGTCGGAGTTTTCTGCTTCAAAATTTGAAGAGCCTAGGAACCTCATTTGTAAGTGCCCAGGCTTTGGGAATGACTTTTGGGGTTTCCAGGTCAAAGGGTATCGAGCCTTTGAAGCGTTTGGGGAAACCAAGTCTTCGAACCGGATTGGCGGCATATAGCCTTCGAAAATACCTGGATTTAAAAGGAAAGAACCCGCCAACTATGGATGTTTTCGGTTTTGCCACAAAAGCAGCCGAATGGGGATTCGAGGGAGTTGAGCCCACCTCGTATTATTTCAAGGATAGTTCCCGTGATTATTTGGCCCGTTTCAAAGCACATTGCTCAAAATTGGGTTTGGAAATCACGGGTTCCGCGGTCGGAAACGATTTCTGTGTCAGGGAGAAGGAGGCCCTTGAGGCACAAATCGACCTCGCAGTCTCATGGGCGGAAAAGACCGCGGTCATGGGTGGACGAACATTGAGAATATTTGCTGGAAAAACTCCTAAAGGGGATACCGAAGAGGCCGCGGTTGCCAGGGCGATTAATGGGATAAAAACCGCATGCAAAAGGGCCGAGCCTTATGGGGTCCTTATGGCCCTCGAAAATCATGGGGGTATAACATCCACCGCCGACCAGCTCCTTCATTTGGTCAAGGCAGTGGATCATCCCTTGTTCGCCGTGAATCTTGATACAGGCAATTTTCGAACGGAGGATCCTTATGGGGATCTGGAAAGACTTGTGCCCTTTGCTGCGGTGGTTCAGGTAAAGGTGGACATTTATCCCAAAGGCAAGCCCAGGGAACATGTCGACTATGATCGTATTTTGAACATGTTGGCAAAATCCGGATACAGAGGATCGCTTGTGTTGGAATATGAGGGTTCGGAAGAACCGATGACCGCCATTCCGATTGAAGCGGCGAAGTTGGCCGGGTTGATTCGGGCAAAAGGTCTATAGGGTGTCTGTCTGGAATTTTTCCAAAAGCCGGAGGTTGACATCATCCATGTCGGCTCCGGCTTCATTTGTCTCTTTGGGGGTTTCCAAAATCAGGGGCAAATGCGCAAGTTTTGGGTGCATCACAAATGCCCTGAGATTCTCAAGCCCGATATGCCCTTTTCCAAGGTGGGCGTGCCGATCCACCCTGCTTCCCTTGGGCTTGAGGCTATCATTTGTGTGAATGAGCAGAACATTTTTCAGGTCGAACGCCTTTTCCATTGCATCGATCGTTGATTCAAGCTCCCCGCCTGGGGTCATGCCATACCCCGCGGCAAACAGGTGACAGGTGTCGAAACAGATCCCAACCCTTCCCGGTTCGGCAACCCTGTTGAGAATCCACCCAATTTGTTCAAGCCGCCAGCCGAGGCTGGTTCCCTGGCCAGCCGTGGTTTCAACGAGGGTTTTAGCCGCCAAGCCACGGGTCATTCGGTGCGCGCAATCCAGCCCATCGACCACCCTTTGAAGGGCAGCCTCTGGTGTGGATTCTCCATGTGCACCAGGGTGGGTTACGACCCCTTTCAGGCCAAGGAGTTCCGCCCGATGAAGTTCATCAACAAAGGCATTAACGGATTTACTGTGAAGGTCCTCCTTGGAGGAGCCCAAATTGATCAGGTAGGAGTCGTGGGAAACCACAAAATTCAAATTGGCTTTATTAACTGCCATGCGAAAGTTTCTGGCGTCTGAATCCAAGATGGGCTTCCCATTCCACTGATTGGCGTTCTTGGTAAAGATTTGAAG
>CAWUOD010000717.1:0-2131 GCA_963923115.1 uncultured Singulisphaera sp. | reverse complement strand
CCGCCTGACCGGAGTGGAGCCAGCTCGCGTGGTCACAGAAATCCTGGTCTAACCCATTTGACATGACCATTAGCCCAACCCCTTGATAGGGCTTGGATTGGCCGCCTGCATCGCAAACCTATTCAGGATAATAGTTTGCGCTTGGCCTTTGGCTTTTTTGTTCAGTCGCAACCGTATTTTCGTTTCGCCAAACACCCCCCACGAGGACGACGAACCTCCATCGGAAATCCTCCCGAAAAAATCCAACCCTTGATCCCAACACTGCCTTCGATTTAGACTTTGGCAAGAATTTTGTATTTCCTTGCATTCCTTTGGTGATTTCATGCGCAAAACATGGGCGATATGGTTGGGCTTACTGGCCACTTCCCAGAGTTGGGGACAACCTCCGGTTCAAACCGTCATTCCCGGTGTGGATCCTGTTGCTCCTGCTGCGATTCAAGCAGCGCCTGTCCTTCCCAATCCCAATCAGCCAAAAGAAAACCTTGACGGAAGCTGGCAGATTACCGCATTGATCGAGGATGGCATACAGGTCCCCGAAGACCAGGTTCGTTTGCGCTATGCCAATGAGCGGATCTTCACCATAAAGGGGCAAGCCCTCAGCTTTTTGGTGCCCGGAAGCCTTCAGACACGCACCATCCTTTTCATAACCGACACCTCGGCGAGCCCCAAAACCATCGACCTCATTGGGGCGGAAAAAACAGGCGGCAAAGGAATCTACTCGCTGACCGGAGATAATCTGGTGCTTTGCATAGGCGAGCCAGGAATCAATGTCCGGCCCACGGAGTTCTCCGCGAAGCGGGGCTCTCCATTCATGCTCATGATGCTGAAAAAATTGCCTGTCGCGGCCATCCCGCCGGTTCCCGCGCCAAACGCCCCTGCCGTGATGCTCGAAGCCCAAAAACCCCCGGTTGTAACCAATGACGATCAAATAAGGGCCATGTTTGTCGGATCATGGGGACACCAGGACGAAGACTACAACTATACCTATACATTCAACCGCGATGGCACCTTTAGCTCGCTTCGCAGCTTCAAGGAAAAATTCGGAAAAATCTTCCACGAGGATGTCCGCTCCTCCGGAAATTGGAAAATCGATCAGGGGGTCATCCTCACAACGACAACCACCTCCACCGACAAACACAAAGTAAACCAGATTTCCTCTTATCGAATTCGCACAATTTCGCAAACCGAGGTGATCTCCGTTGACCAATTCGGCCGACTTCGCCGCGAATGGCGCCTTCCCTGATATTTCAGATTTTCAAACCCTGAAACAATGCAAAAACCGGAAACAATCTTCCGGTTTTTCTTTTTTTGTTAGGGATCAAATCAAAACCGGGAGCTATTCCGCAGGATCACGAAACCCCTGTGGCTCCTCCAGACGGACCAAAAGCATCTGATCAGTCCGCTTGGCATCGTAATGGACAAGGATCGGCGTTTGATCCTGGGTAAGATTTTTTAGACCAGCCTCATAAACAACATCCTTTTTCTCTCCGACAGTCCATGCCACTCTTTGGGTTTTCAAATCGACCTTTCCGGAAACGGGAACTGTCGTATCCGCTATGGAATTATACATGTTGCCCCGAATTGTTCCGTCCTTGCTCATGGCAAGCTGCAAGGTGTTCGTCGAATCGGAATCTTTCTCCCTTGTGAGGGCATAAACCCCAAGCTGTTGCCATTCGGCCCCCTTGGGCGGAGTGGCCTGTTTCCCGACCGTCGCAAGGTCGGCAGCCTGTTGGTAGTATTCCGTCTGTGTTCCTGCAGGGTCCCCATTGATGTAAACCGTATCGCCCTGATAGACCACATTTGTGCCGTAGTTGTAAGGCATTGGGACAAAAGAGGTCCCACAAAAACCCGCCAGTGCCCCCAAACCCAAACCAGTCCAAAACCCTCCACCTCCGTACCAACCGCCGCCCCACCAATTGTTGAAATGGTTGTTGTAGAAACCACGATTCCAATTATTATTTGCATAATAATTGTCTCGCACCGCATTACCGCGATAAGTCAGCGAATTATTCGACCACCCGCGAATGTTGTTCGAATTGTTGACATTGTTAAAATTAAAACTGTTGAGATTTGCGTTTCCCGCGGGGCGCAAATTGGGATTAGGCCTCCAGGTGCCACTGCCTCCCTGACC
>CAWUOD010000716.1:0-2134 GCA_963923115.1 uncultured Singulisphaera sp. | reverse complement strand
AGGAAGTTGGGAATCGGGAAAGTAGAATTTGATTGGGAGAAATCCTTTTAGCCAATAGGGCCGTCACAATCATGGAAACCCCGGTGGGGGCAATTCGGTCATGCGGCAATAGGGAAAAATCTCTTTATCCGGATCAAAAGGCTGGTAGGGGTCGCGGGGTTTGGAAAATGCTTACCCTAAAATTTCCAACAAAGTCTTTTGATCCCTTGGACCGATGACAAACTTGGTGAACCCCCGCAAGGGGTCCGCCCGGATTCTATTCCGGTAGGGATTACCGGATGGGACTCAAAAAAGGGTTGGAGAGCAACATGCTTCCTCGCATCTGGAATCGCTGGTTCAATCGTCTTCTCAAAAAATCCTCAACGATTAACAAAACCGAAGTTAAAACTCCCATCCTTGAGAAATTGGAGGACAAGCTGGCTCCGGCCACAATTTCTTACAACCCTGTTTGGTCCGAATCGACAACAGGTGGCGTCTACACCATTACAGATTCCGCTACAACACCTGCAATAGTATGGAATCAGGCTCCATTCACTACAATTCGCGGATATACCCCCCAAGATCTTAATATCAATTTAAGTGCTGGTGAACAAATCACTGTAAGCACGGAAATAGACTATAATGTTCGACTTACTGGAGAAAGGGATGTAGATAAAATCTCCAATCCCACCGGTCAGTGGAATTTTGGCTCTTTTGAATACGCCCCAACCGGGGTTGAAGGCCACGCCGCTTCTAAGTTTGCCAGTTCAACCTCCAACGACAATTACCTTGGTGATTTCAATGGCGATGGTACTTACGAATGGATGTATGGCCCCTCTACCATCTCCAATGTGACATTTGGCAACCCGGTGCCAGCGTACGGCTACGCAAACACCAAGGGAATGCAGATGAACAAATGGAATACTGGGGGAGCAACCAAGGGAATTTCTTCGCAATACTACGCTTATAACACGAATGTCGCCCCAGAGCAAAATCCGCTTGCCCGCACATTGCCTTATGCTCTGGGTAGTGTTGTTCCAACAACCTTGGGATTGGGTGCAGATGGAACTGTTGCCGCATTTGGCGACTATCTAACCCTTAGAATTACAGTTGCCTCAAACCAACCCCTTGCTGGTGGCGGGGTCATTTCCAACGGCAATGCCAGCCCAAGTGATAATCCGTCCGTAAACCCCTTTTCCTGGTCGTTTTCGGGACAGGGAACAGATGGGTTGTATCGTGCCACTGGCCTTCTGCGTAGCAAAAACCTTTACATGGGAAGCCCGGGATCAACCGGAACCGTGACCATGGGTGTAGGTGACAGTTCTTTCACCTACAATTACGCAACACAACCCCAATTAGGATATCTTTACACCAACAATATTAATATCACGGGTTCTTCAGGGGCCGAACAGATCGATCTGAACGGTTTGACACTGTTTACAGATCGGACTGTCCGTATTAATCGAAATTTGACTGGCACCCCCACCGATTACACCATGATCGGTTTATACGGCACTCTGAATGTAAACACAAATGATCCGGCGACAGGCGCTCGCCAGGCAGGCGACACCATTAATGTCAAAGGACCAATTGAGACATTTGGACAAAGGGGCTTGGATCTTGGGTTTACCACGGATCATTTCAGCAATAACTTTGGCGGTGGATCCAAGATTGAAACCAATGGCCCCTACGGTGGAAGCTTCAACCTTGATGCAACCACGGTGGATATAGGAACCGATTACGAACGCATTTACGCAAACTCTTTTAATTTTAGAGCAAATAATTTTTCGTTTAACCGAGACGAAAATACCGCTTTTAACATGACTACCAACGAAATGCTGGCCTGTATTGGCCAGCAAGCAGGGTTAATCGCACCAAGTTTTAACATTTACGGTGGCGGAAACTTTGATGTAGGCGGCAACGCAAATAATGTCACAGACTTAAGCCTTAGCAATATCAAAAGCTACAATATACACAACTACCAGAATGTTCAATTTTATTCGATGCTTAAGCTTCCCACGGGATCAGCACTGAAATTTGAGTTGGGGTCATCAGCCGGGACGATTTATTCCTCCAACACCACGCCCGAAACCAATCCCAATGGGATAGACATCCTTATTGAAGGCGGAACCCTGAAATTGGGGACCATTGATTC
>CAWUOD010000715.1:0-2137 GCA_963923115.1 uncultured Singulisphaera sp. | reverse complement strand
GCCAATTTGCGGTCGGCTTCCAATTCCTCTTTGGACATATAGTCAGGGTAAGCCAGCCCCTTTTCCAAAAGGGCAAGGGCCGCAGCCTTGTAATTTTCAAGGCGTCCACTTTGGAAATAAGGAGCATGGGGCCCACCCACCTCCGGCCCTTCATCCCAAAGGATCCCAAGCCACTTGAATCCTTCAAGAATAGGGGTTAGTGCCTCGGGACGATTGCGTTCGGCATCTGTGTCATCGATCCGAAGGACAAATTGACCGCCTAATCGACGGGTCAGTAGCCAGTTGAACAAAGCGGTGCGAACACCGCCAATATGCAGGTATCCAGTGGGACTGGGCGCAAACCGCGTACGAATGCTCATGGATCGCCAGATCTCATTTGGGTGAAGGCTAAGTGAGGAGTTTCAAACTATTCTTTGGGAGATTCAAATTTGTGCTTGTGACCACGCCCCTCGACAAGCACCTGGGTCAGGCCTTCCTGGACAATTTTTCCGTTCTGGTTGTAAACCTCACGCAGCCAGGTAATGATTCCGCGCCGCCCCCTGCCATTGGATTCCTTGGAAACCACAGTGCACTTGATTCGAATCGTATCCCCAACAAATACCGGTTCGTGGAATTTTAGCTCCTTGACTCCCAGAAATGCCTGAACACGAAGCGGAGGAGTGTTGCTGGACAATCCACTTCCGATTGCCACCACCAAAAGTCCGTGGGCTATGGGCCGACGAAAGGGAGTTTTCGCCGCAAACGAATGGTCCATGTGAATAGGGTTAAAATCACCACTAAGACCCGCGAAATTAACAATGTCGGCTTCGGTGACTGTCCTGCCAAGGCTGACAAAAGATTGCCCCACATTCAGGTCATCAAAAAACAGGCGATGATCCGGAGCCTCACCCAACAAATCCGTCCCTGGTTTCAATTCCGGAGGGACAACGGGGTTCTCCGCTGAGACAGGAGTTGGGGTCATTGGATTTCCTGCAAGGTCGAGTCTGGATGGCACCAAAAGGCCCTTCCCGATTTTGATAACTTAGAAGATTTTTCTTTTTTTTCACCTAGAAAAGCAGGGGTAATGGGCTAACCACCAATCGGATTGTTGCAGGGGATGGCATGATGGCAAATTGGGCAAAAGTTAACGAATGGCGCAAATCCTACCCTGCCCTTACTTTCATACCCTCCGGGGTTTCCCATCCGGAAATTTTCCTGGATGGCCCAGGAGGCACGCAGGTATCCCAGTCGGTCATTAACGCTTATCAGGATTCCCTGATTCAGGCCAATGCCAATCGTCATGCCCCTTTTAGGGCAAGTATTCTTAACGAGAAATGGATCACCGATGCACAGCAGGCTCTTGCCGCATTTCTTGGCGCGAGTGACCCTTCTGAAATAATCATCGGTTCCAATATGACCACTCTGGCATTTCATTTGGCTGAATCGGTCGCGGATTCACTTAACCCGACGGACACCATTGTCATTTCCGGCATTGACCACGATGCCAATATCGCCCCTTGGGTCCATGCCGCCAAAAGATCAGGCGCAACGGTTTCCGAGTGGCCAATGAATCGGGAAACTTATGGACTGGATCTGGAGGCCTTGTCCACGCTGATCCAAAAGAACACCAAATGGCTTGCTTTCACAGCCGCCTCCAACGCCACAGGAACCCGAACGGATGTCGCCACCATATGCAAAACCGCCCGTGCCCTGGGCTCCCCAAACCTGAAAATTTTCGTGGATGCGGTCCACTTGACCCCCCACGCCTTACCGGATGTATCCAAATGGGGCGCCGATTTTGTCGCAATAAGTCCTTACAAGTTCTTTGGCCCCCACTCCGGCGCATTATGGGCAAAAAAAGAAACCATTGAACTCCTGAAACCAAGAAAGGTCCGTCCATCACCGACAACTGTTCCCGAAGCTTGGATGACCGGCACACAGAACCATGAAGCAATTCATGCCATAGCTGCGGGAATCCATCATCTCGCGACTTTGGGGGAAACCCCGAAAGAGCTCACTCTCCGCCAACTTTTGGAATCTTCTTACGAGGAAATCTCCAAACACGAGACAGAGCTATCCCAAAGGTTCCTGACAGGTTTGAAATCCATTAATGGGTTCCGACTTCATGGAGACCCAACTTGGGGCCCCGGAAGGGTAA
>CAWUOD010000714.1:0-2138 GCA_963923115.1 uncultured Singulisphaera sp. | reverse complement strand
GGTTTTGGATTGTCTTGCGGGGCGCTTTGGGCTTTTGGGGGGGGATTTGGGTCTTTGCAGGGTTCGAATGAATTGCCGTGAGATCGATGGCTTTGGATCCTGTCGCCCATGGCTGAATTCCCCTCCCTTCAAAGAGCGACTTGACCTATTCCCCCATTTGCAAAGGGGAGTGAGGGGAGCAAGTTATTGTTTCAAACAGGAAAATGTCGTTTCCTTCAGTCCAAAATAACATGCCAGTCCGGATATTTTCTCAAGATCAAAAGACATATTGAATATTAATTTAGTCGTTTAATGCAAAATGGAAATCCTATCGCATCGATAGGTTTCAAGGGATCACAAAAGTTTGGATAGTTGGGTCGGTTTGCCAATTTTGTTTCTATCCCAGGTAGGAGAACAAGGGGGCTTTGTAATTGAGTGTCCCCGACCGCATCAGGATGGCAATTGGGGCTGGATCATCATTAAGGGGCTGGGGCATAATTTCGCGCGGAATGTCTATGGCTGGCCTGTTGTTTTGGCGTAATTCCAGGACATTTTTCCAAAGGTAATCCTGGATAGCCTCCATGTTGGCGAAACCGTGTAGGGTAAAAACTCCCAAAATAGCTTGTCCCCCATCGGTGTTGCCCAAAATAGTGGATTTGACATAATCGCGGAATTGACTCTCGGGTACATCGAACAAATTGTTATTATCCGCGGCATTGGCCACTGGCAAAAACCCCAAATTCGCCCCAACCGCGATTTGGGTAATCTTCAGGTAATCTTCAGGCCTGCTTTCAAGGCCGATATCCACCGACATGATGCTCGCATGTGGGTTGAAACAATAAATAGTGGACCAGCGGTGGTGGCCATTAAGGACATACCGACCATTGCCACCCGTGATGATAAGGCCGCGCGGGTGCTCTATATCGCCGCCTTGCAGGTAGAGTTCCAGGGTGCCCGGGTTTGTGAGTGGGTATTTTAGCGATTGGTCCATGTCCACCTCGTTCTGGGTGGGAAGTAGATTGAGCACCGGGAATGCGACCGGTTTGTTCACGGAGGTTACCAACCTTTTTTCGTCATCAGGGAGGCCATCGTTGCCACCTGTGGATTTTGAAAAATCCCATAAGGCGATGTTTAGAGGTTGGTTGGGGATGGGATCATTTTGTGTGTCATACAAAGGCCTTGTTTCCAATAGGCGATTATAGATGTTGACGAAACCGTTTGCCGACTGGTTGTATGGTGCCCGAAGAATGGTAGCCCATTGTCGTGCCAACTCCAGGTTGGGGATGTTGATGCCTTCTGGCGAAGTGAGTCGGGCACGGTTTTCCGGACTGTTAAGAATTTTTGAGGTCACCCCGCCAAGCCCGCCAAGAATTTGCCAATTGCCCACCCATGCCTTTAGTCCCACCGAATCGGCATCCCGGCCAAGCGCGGCCAAATATACAGAACGCACTTTCACGGATCGATACTCCGCGGATTGCGTAAATGCCGTGGCAACCTCCAAAGGCGTGTGTCCCGATTGGAGGGCCATGGTGTGGGCGGAGAGACCGGCGCTGTCAGGTTGTCGGCCCAGAAGGTCCACATACCATCGGTTCACAAGCTCGGCCGGGTTTCCCCAACGGGCGGTGTATTCTGGAGAGGATGCTATTTGGGCGGCAACCCGTTCCTCCCCATAACCGGCAAAAAGTTGGTCGACCCACGCGGCGACGCTTTTCGTCTCTCCGGGGCGATCCAGAAGATTTTCGTAGTAGTGCTGTATCTGATTTTGGCGGAACTCAGGGGAGGCGTAAATTTCCTTGGCGATATCGCCGATCGAGGCTCCTTCGTTAAGGGCCCGGGTATAGGCGTTTAGTCCCGCCTGATCCGGACCTCTCAGTAGCATCTGGTGATACATGCCTGTTACGATGGCCTGTGTAGAGGAATCCGGGGTTAAGCGACTTTCCAGCGGCTCAAGATTTGGATGAGGCGCAATGCGTAATCGATTGTTGCAAGTCATCAGGGGCCTCTGGGTAAGTCGAGCGGCTTGAATGGAGTGGCCTATTCGGGACTAAAAAGGATCGCCATGAAATTATAACATCAAAATGCCGGAATTTTTCTTTTTCGTCTGAAGGTTGGGGACCGGACTGTATTGGTGGCCAATCCCCCATACCCCACCTTAATAG
>CAWUOD010000713.1:0-2145 GCA_963923115.1 uncultured Singulisphaera sp. | reverse complement strand
AAAACCCCACTGCATTCCATTTTGGGATTTTCGGATGTGCTAACAGAAGATGGAAGTCTTGGGGAAAAACAACAGAGGTGGGTAACCAATATTCGGGCAAGTGGCGAAAAGTTGATGGGATTGATTAGCGACATACTGGATTTGGCAAAAATTGAAGCGGGGAAAATGGGGGTTCGGCCCGAGGATTTTCGACCCGTGGATTTATGCGAGGGATTGCTTTCGATGTTTCGTCCTTTGGCAGAAAGGAAAAACCTGGAACTAAAGGGAGAAATTGATGAGATGGCGGGAGTTCGCCTTCGCCAGGACATTGGCAAAATTCAACAGATTCTCAGTAATCTCCTAAGTAATGCGATCAAATTCACTCCCCAAGGTGGGACCGTGATTCTTCGGGGTTACCCCGAGGATGGAAAAATGATTTTGGAGGTGGAGGACACAGGGGTGGGCATTGCGCCTGAAGAGCAGGAATTGGTTTTTGAAAAGTTTCGCCAGACCGCCAATCCCATGACAAGGGATTATTCCGGAACAGGTCTTGGGCTTTCCATAGTGAGGGAACTTGCAAGGATTTTGGGTGGGGATGTGGTTTTGGAAAGCGAATTGGGTAGGGGCAGCAAATTCCAGGTGCGCCTGCCACTGACTCTCACAGGTGATACCCAATACGAAATTGCCATGGCAGGAGATATTGATCTGTCCAGGGCGCAAAAAATTGATGCCAGGCTTTTGGCGTCAGGTTCCGGGGAGCCATCAGGCGGCTAAATTCTTTGGTTTTTGTTCAAAACTTTAAGCAAAATCGGAGCTGGTTTCTGATTGCACCAGTTTTGGTTGGGGTTGTGTTGATTTTTTGGAGTTAAATGGAAGCAAATGGCCCGGTTTTTAATGGACTTGGCTATTCATGGCTTATAATGGAACGAGCGGGTTGGGGCATCGAAGTTGCGTTTACAAAATCCCGGCGAAAAGTTGTAGGTTCCGAATTGGGAACGGAACAGTTTTTTGTCACAGTTTTGATAACGCTATTTTGCCAGGGTTATGTTGCGGAATTGACTTGTGGAGGCGGTATGGGCGAAGGGATCATTAATCCCTGGGAATTGCTTGCGGAGGATTCTGCCCGTCTCGACACGGGATTTGACTCCGTTCCTGCCCCCGAGGAAATCGCGGCGGCTGAAGAAGAGCCGCTTGAAACGGTTTTTTCATCCGAAGAATCAACCGGAACAGATGATGCTCTTGGCCTATATCTCAGGCAAATGGGAGCTATCCCATTGCTATCTAGGCCCCAGGAGATCGCCTTGGCCGAGAAGCTTGAATCGCGTCGGGCCCGGTACCGAAAATGTGCCCAGTCCACATGGTTTACTCTCAATAAAGTTGCCAAACATTTTGACAGGGTCCTGGCCCAGGAGATTCCGCTCGAATCCTCCATCGATTGTGTTGCCACTCACGCCCTTAATCGCGATCAGATTCTCCAGCGCCTACCACAAAACATCTCCACCCTTAAAAAAATTCTCGTTTTGGCTGAGGAGGATTTCCGAAACTTGATGAGGGGTGTTACCCGGCAGGCTCAGGCCCAAGTTCGTGTCCGGTTATGGCGACTAAAACGCAAAGCTTTAATCCTTGTCAATGAGATCTCCCCCAAGATTGACCTTGTGCATCGTTGGGCGGATGATTTCTCAACGGCTGTAAACAAAATATCCGACCTGCATCGACTTTCCGAAGGCACTGTCAGATCCATGGCAGACCGGGAGAAAAAAACCCGGGCCATCAAAGACCTCCGGGATTGGATGCTCATCCACTTGGCCGACCCTGTTGAAGCTTCCAATCTGATTCGGGTCATGCGAATTCGCCGAACACATTTTGAAAACGCGCGCCGTGAATTGGCAGAGGCAAACCTCAGGTTGGTTGTTTCGATTGCCAAGCGATATCGCACAAGAGGGCTTCCATTTTCTGATTTGATTCAGGAGGGTAACCGGGGCCTGATGCGAGCGGTGGACAAATATGAACATCGCCTGGGCTATAAATTTGGTACCTACGCCACCTGGTGGATCCGTCAGGGAATCACAAGAGCTTTGGCCGATAATTCCAGAACCATCAGGATCCCGTGCCATCAAGTAGGCACAATTGCGGCGGTGGAAAGAATCCGGGGAGAAATCTCCGTTA
>CAWUOD010000712.1:0-2148 GCA_963923115.1 uncultured Singulisphaera sp. | reverse complement strand
GGCGGAATTCGAGGTGCTTTTGCGACCTCTCCAACCGCGGATGAGAACCTGCTTGTCGCCTGTAAAAGTGATCCCACCAATCCCGGAACCTATGTGGCCATCCGGGCCGGGTTCGATGGCGATCTTGCCAAGGGACCGGATGGCAAACCGAATTCTGAAGGGAAGCAAAATCCCGGGGTGGCCTGGACCAAATCGGGTTCGGGGCCCGGCCTGGGATCTCCGGTTTTGAGTAACGGTCGCTTGTTTGTGTCGAACTCGGCCATACTCACCTGCATGGATGCGCAAACCGGCAAAGAAATCTGGAAGGAGCGCCTTTCCGGAGCCAAAAATGTGACCGCATCCGTTTGGGCCCTTGGGGATACAATCAGTGTCCTGGACGAGGCCGGTAATCTTTTTGTCGTGGCAAACGAGCCCCGGTTTCGCCTTGTCCAAAAAAGTCAATTTGGTGATCTTCATTGGAGCACACCGGATCTTGCCACCGGAAACCTGATCCTCCGTGGAGTCAATGAACTGGTCTGTTTAAAACCAAAAGCCAATAGCAAATAATCCATTGGCCAGGCGAATCCAACCTTGAAGAAAAGGGCATATCCCAAGGACAGGGTGTGCCTTTGTTTCCTGTTCCGGGCTTTTTAACTCAGGATGCTTGCAGCATTTTCCAAGGGATTGGAAAGCCCGTCAGGTTTTTCCCATCTCCCTGCCCAAAGGCAAAGCGAAAGCCAAAGTGAAAGGGAAAGGCCTGGGCCTTGATGTCGTGGAACAGAAGCCATGTTTTCCTAGATTCTTCAGGAGCACACCATTTCCCTCCTACCCTACCGAGGAATTCCATGATGAATATTTTGGGGCGCTTTGCCCTGTTTGCTTGGCTTTTGCTAATCGGCCAAAACACCATGGCCGCCGACAAAATCCGGGTCCTTTTGGTTGATGGACAGAACAACCACAACTGGCGGGCAACCTCGCCGATTATCAAAAAGTCACTCGAATCGACTGGCAAATTCACCGTCGATGTGACCTCGAATCTTTCAGCGAAGGAAAAAGACAAACCCGGTTCGATTACCCCGACACTTCCATTTCCCGTCGGTCTCGAAAATTATGATGTGGTGGTAAGCAACTATAATGGGGCCTCCTGGCCCAAATCGTTCAACGATGATCTTGAAAGTCGCCTCAAGGAAGGGAAGATCGGTTTGGTTATTGTCCACGCGGCCAACAATGCGTTTGGTGGTTGGAAGGAATGGAACCAGATGATTGGCATGGGATGGCGTGACAAAGGGTTTGGCGCCCGGGTCAAGGTCGACGATTCCGGCAAATCCGAAATCATTGAAAAGGGAAAGGGTGACAGCACCGGACACCGCTATGTGGGGGAGTTCACCGTGATCGTGCGTGATGGCGAGCACCCCGTCACCAAGGGAATGCCCAAGGAATGGGCCCACCCACGGGATGAGCTGTATGATAATTTGCGTGGTCCGGCCGAAAACCTCAACATTCTGGCTACTTCCTATTCCCCCGGAACCAAAACCCACGAACCGATGATTTTTACTATCAGCTATGGCAAAGGGCGGGTGTTCCATACCCCTCTCGGCCACGATTCTGGTGCCATGAATTGCGCTGGATTTCAGACCACAGTAGAACGCGGGACGGAATGGGCCGCGACCGGCAAGGTTACCCAGGATCTTCCCAAAGATTTCCCTGGGGAAAAGGCTTCCATTCGGAAATAGGTTCGCCCCGGTACGACCGAAATCCCCAATCCGGGATGGTCCGAGCCACCCGGCCAGGTGGTTGGGATTTTGAGCCAATGTTTCACCACAAGTATCCCGGATTCGGGCTTTGCCCGGGGCCGGGATTTTTCTTTGCACCCTTTATCGAGTTTGGGCCCTGATACGGTAAAATGGGATGGACCGCCCAGTTTCGGCTGGCCCCCACCACACGCTTTTTTCGGGCAACCTCATATGTCCCTGATTCTTCTTCTGGCTCTCTTTTCGGCGGATCCCCAAAACGCCCCTGTGGCCAGGATCAGTTTTAACCATCAGATCCGACCACTCCTTTCGGATCGCTGCTACACCTGTCATGGGCCCGATGAACGGACCCGAAAGGGTGGCCTTCGCCTGGATGATCGGGAAAGCGCCATAAAGTCCGGAGCGATTGTGCCCGGAA
>CAWUOD010000711.1:0-2151 GCA_963923115.1 uncultured Singulisphaera sp. | reverse complement strand
GATCCTCTCTGGTCTCGTGGGCTCGGAGATGTGTATAAGAGACAGGTTTTGAGTTCCCAGGCCTCTTGTCGAAAGACGGTTGAGAATGGGGCGACCCGGTTCCTCGAACAGTTCCGGGTTGCCGACCTCGGGACGAAAGCGACCGCCTGTTTCAAATATGCGCAAGATGTTTCCCGGTTGGGTGATTTCAAAACGCGGGAGCGGATCGAGGCGTTCCAGGACCCCTTTTTTCTCTTTTTCCCAATCACTTGGAGGGGGAACGGTCCTCAGGGCAAGTGGTTTGCCATGCATCGAGTACGATTCGCCATATTGTGCTTTTTTGTGGGGAACCGCGCCGTTGTTATAAAGGGCCGCGCCCCAAAGCATGCACCCGTGGGTCATCATGCTCTTTTTGACCTGGAGGGTTTCGGTTGGGTGACAGCCGGTGGTTCCGCAACTGATGTGGGCCACCCGCAAATCGCCCGGGTTGACAAAGCGGATGAAGTCGGGGCTTTCGCGATTGAGCAGCGTGTAAGACCGGACCGGATTGGCGGTGCTCTTCCAGGCTTCGGGATATTTGGGCTGTATGTGCGAACGATTCTTGTCCATGGAGGAGGGATCGCCTCCGTGACAATCGGCGCAGCCGATGTGAAGCGTATCTTTTCCGTGGGGATCGTGCGTTGTTCCGTGACAAAGCATGCAAGACTGCGATTTGGCGCGCGCTTCGGCCGGGGACTGTTTGAGAAGCTCCACACCCTGAAGTTCGGGGGGGAGGGGAAACGGTTCCGAAACTTCGGTTCCCGGAGGCGCGGCAAAAAGAGTTGCGGATCTGCTAAAACCTCGTGGCAGAAGTGGGGAAATCAGCCCGTAGGCGACCGCCATCAGGCCCATCCCGATCACTCCCACCCGCCAAAGGTTCATTCCATCTCCTGTTAAGCGGAATTCCCCGGACAAAGTTAACCCGGCCAGGGCAGATATTCCCCGAGCGCATACCCGGATCACTTTTTAGGGTCAATAGGTGCAATCAGAAGCAATCACCCCTAATGGGGTTGCGTTGAAAGGTCCCTTTGCGCTATGGGGCCCAATTGGGGTTCCCGAAAGGCAAACCTTGGGGCGCGGATTCGGGGGGCGAATCGTGAGCAAGTGGATTCAATTGGCGCTTTTGTGCATGATTCTTTGCGCAGGAATCGCTGGGGCCCAATCTCCCGAGCCGCTTGTGGTTCCCGATGTCACCTTGCCTCCCCGCGCGGGAAGCCCTTCTCCCCTTCCGGTATCGACTGCGGGAGAGTCCGTCACGCCCGAAGAGTTGCCTCCCGATTGGACAACCCGGGGGCATTACAAAGCAAAAACATGGATTTTCGAGGGGGAATATCTCCTCCTCGCGACACGGGGTCTCCCCCAGACCTATGCGATTTCCGGTACGGTCCCCCAACTGGGGCCGTTGGGAGGAACGCAGACCGTCCCCTCCGGATATGAAAACGGATTTCGCGCAGGGATAGGCTGGATCTCCCCCAATTCGGGAATCGAAACCCTCTTCCGATACACCTACTACAGCAACAAGTCCGATTCTTTCTCCTCAAGCCCGACCACAAATCCGCCGCCGATGGTGCCTCCTGCGAATATCTATCCCACGCTTACGGTTCCCGGATTGGTCACGGCGGTCAACGCCGCCTCGGCAACCAGCACCGTGGCGTTTAATCTGGGCGATATCGAATTGGGCAAAACGACAGATATCACCGAATCGCTCGCTTTGCGCGGATTTGCCGGGGCCCGTTTTGCCAACATGAACCAGAGCCTGATGGCGACCTACACCGGAGGCGATGTGGTTTCCGACACGGTCAACCGCAAGATCACCTTCAACGGCGGCGGTCTTCGTCTGGGTGGTAGCGCCGACTACACGATCGCGGGTGGATGGGGCATCCGGCTCAACGGGTCTGCTTCATTGATCACGGGTGCTTTTGCGGGTTCCCAAACCGAAGTGGCCAACAACGCCTACATTTTGTCGATCAGTGACAAGTACATTGGCCTGGTTCCGATGGCGGATCTGGGTCTTGCGCTTCGTTACCGGACCGGAGGCTGGAATCTGTCCATCGGATATGAATTCCAAAACTGGTTCAACATGCTCCAGGGTTTCAATATTGCCGACGATACCAACCCGGCCAAACTCATCAG
>CAWUOD010000710.1:0-2155 GCA_963923115.1 uncultured Singulisphaera sp. | reverse complement strand
AACCCTGACTCCCCAAATCGCTTGATAGAACCCGGAAAATCAGGATACACATGCGATCGGATTTTTCCGGATTCAAATCCTTCTTTCCAGATTAGCCCCTGCAGTTGTTTAAGCCCGGTCACCTTGGCATCGTGGTCCATCAGGTAACAAACCGCTTCAAAAGCAAGGGTATCTCCTGGTTTTGCTGTCGCTTCCCCGGTGGAAAAACCTTTCCCCACAGCCTCGGCGACGATCTTTTGCCCTAACCCCGAAATTTCTGGATCCTGCAAATTATTTGACAAAAATTCCAAAGCGCGGGATTTGGCAAATGGAAAAAGGACATCATGCACGAATGATATCGATGAGGTAGTACCCTCGATATCAAACAACATAATCTGAATTTCCGGATTGAGGTTAATCATGAAATGCCCAGCTTGGGGCCAACACGCGCCAATCCCGCGACATCCTGCGGACCAAAACAGAGGGGCACGAATTCTCCACTGATGGGTTTGTCCACATAGTGGGGGGTCCAACCAGCAGTCTCCTGAAACAATCGAATCGCACGGATTACACGGTCCTTGCAAAGGTCAAACCAGTGCTTGGTTCCCTTTGGGACATTAATCATATCCCCGGCTGTTACCTGAATGGCAAAAACAGGACCGCTTTCAGGGTGTACATGAAATAATCCATTGCCCCGAAGAATAAATCGGACTTCGTCCTCAGAATGCGTGTGTTCCGCGCGAAATCTGTCCAAAAGTACTTCAAGGTTTGGGGTTTCGGTGGTGATATTTACCACATCTGCCACAACATACCCACCTTTGGCCATCAGGGATTTAATTTCAGGGTCATAGGCTTTGAGAATCTCCTCCGAAGGCGCATTGGGATCAACACGCTCTTCCAAAGGCCATCGCTCAAACCAAATTCCATGTGGGGCCAAATAGGACCGGATGGCCTCCACATCTTCTATGTTTCGCTTTTCGGATGGAATGGTGACAATTGCCATGAATATTGCTCCTTGTAGCGATTTCAGGTTGGTTAAAGCCCGGTGGATCAGGAAAGCAGACGCCGTCTTGCAACACACTCAAACAGGAATTCAAAAATTTCAATATGCCTTCTGGCCTCAAACAAGTTGGCGCCAAATGTGTAAAGGCCATGATTGTGGATGAGAAATCCATGAGCCAACGGATTTGTTGGCGCTTCCAACCTGGCTTTTACCTTTGCAGCCAAGCGCGGTATGTCCTGATCGTTTGGAAATATATCAACCCACTTTTTCGTTTCGTGGGTTTTGATTCCGTCCAGGCCCTTGAGCATCTCATAGCCTTCGATGAAAAAGCCGGAAGATGGAGCAAAAAGGTCTGAAAGGACGGTGCCCCAAACAGAGTGGGTGTGAAGAACCGCCCCCGTTTTGGGCAGTTGGGCCAAAAGAAGGTGTAGTCCGGTTTCGGCAGAGGGTTTCTCCGGAGCCCCATCAAGGACCTTGCCGGCTTCATCCACCACCACAAAATCGGAAAGACCCAATGCACCTTTGTCTTTACCACTTGCTGTCAACAAAAGCCGTGTTGGATCCCGTTCCAAAACAACCGAATAGTTGCTGGATGTACCGAGCGACCATTTGTTTGAGTGAAATTCACGGCCAATTGCGGCCAAGGCTTCCCGTTCTTTGAGATGGTTCATTGCAGGAGGGGTATCCAAAGGGTTATTGCATTAGTCTAGTGAGCTCTTAATGGCCTAAAAGTCCTTTCAGGTTGCTCAACTGTTTCCCGGGGGCTACAAAATCCTCTCACTCCTCAAACCTCCCACCCAAAAGGAACACGCCATGCGATCTTCGTTTGTGGTCTTTTCACTATTTGCCATTGCCGGATTCACACAGGCCGCCGGCCCCAAAGTCCTCGTGATAACGGGCGATGAATTCCACAAGTGGAAGGAGACCGCCCCTTTTCTCAAGCAAACGCTAAGTGATGCTGGTATGGATGTGGATTTAACGGAAACCCCCGGTAAGGATTTAACCAAGGAAAACCTCGCAAAATATGATGTTCTGGTTTTGAATTATCGGGACACACCAAACGGCGCCAAATCAAACCCGGATAGCGTTTGGAAGGATTCCAACAAAGAAGCTTTTCTCGATGCAATTCGCTCCGGCAAAGGTCTTTATGTTCACCACTGGTCATCGGCGGCA
>CAWUOD010000709.1:0-2160 GCA_963923115.1 uncultured Singulisphaera sp. | reverse complement strand
ACAAGGAGTATCGTCGGCAGCGTCAGATGTGTATAAGAGACAGCAAACCGCACTCATTAGGGCGCTGATCCGGTCACCCGATTTGCCTCTCAAAAAGTTTCTTACCAGCCGGTGATCACTCTTGAGATGCCCAATTGTCGGCCCTACATACTCCGCCTTTTACCAGACCTTGAAGGGAGGAGTGATCTTCCCAAGGCCCATTACAATCGAGATCGAAAATCACCCTAACAGAGAATGGTCCAGATTGATCACCTAGACAACCGAAACACTAAGCAGATTAGGCTTAGCATCCGTGAGTTTGGGAGTCATGTTTTGCCAGCTTTTCGCAAGGTCCGGTGGGAATCCTTGCGAATTTTACCACATCAAAAACCGGCTTTCGACCTCCAATTCAAGGGGTTTGAAGGGTTTTTCAGGTACGACAAAATTGTCTTTGGCCAACCGGGAAAGGGCTCCGAGATCCTTTTTGGGATGGTCGGAAGGTCTGGTGGTTTCACAACAGCCAGTATCGCCTATTCCTGCCAGCCAAGTCAACGAAGTTCCGGGAATCCACTGTGAACGGGTACCCAATGAACTCAGGCTACTATTGCGTCCTTTATTATTTATTATCATGTTCTAAAATCAAGTTTTCTGTGAGTTATCGATTATTCCCAATAGACGAACAAGATCTGCTACGGTTATGATCCTAGGAATCTGTTTAAAGGCTTTGGATACTTGTTCTTTGCTAGGGCAAGATAATCCACATGCTGGAATTAGCTCACCTAACAACTCTTCAATTTCAGCTATATCCGGACCAACCTGAAATATCTCTGCAAGGTTATCCGTGGGAAGTAGGGGAAACTTGCCCGTAATGGTTAGGAATCTGGGGAGCTGAAGATAAACTTTGAGGCACAAATCTGGGGAGACAGGTTGATCGCGAAAATACTCTAGGAAAGCGGCACTATTTACATTCGATCGCTGTGCGGCCAATGAATTTTGGCGTAAATATTGGCGCAAATATAAACAAATCGGAATAGCAAGTGCCATTGTGGCAATTATAAATATTGATGTGTAATTTATTCCAAACACGCTTAAAAACTCCAATCTATTTTCGCCCAGGCCCCTCTCCGGGGCCATACATTATTTGTCCATTGCCATTGTGAAGACGACCGCGAAAATAATACCAATCAGGTTTATCCCAAGCCCCGTAATAACGATTATAATCATCCTGCCCATTTTCAATTGCTAAGTTGATAACATCCCATGCCAATAAGGCCCAGCCAACATATGGTAACCATCTAGAGACAACCCGACCCGGCCAAATTGTATAGCGAATATTAGGACCAACTGGTGTTGGAACGCGAAATTTTAGGGGGTTACCTTTGGGGATTAAAACCGAGCCAATTGATGTCCACGGAAAAGAGGTGTAATATCCAGGCTTAGAAATTATTGGAGCGCCAACAGATATCATGCCGCCACTGATTATACCAACAATAATGTTAAAAGTTGGAACCGGTGAGGGTGTGGCTGAAATTCTCTTCTCGTCCTCATTGCTCCAATTTGGCCCCCCATTAGGTAAGAAGTCTTTCCTCTCTAGTCCCAACGAATCAACTCCATTCCCAGGCCCATTTCCCACATACCGGAAAGTATTCACATCCCCCGCGCTAAAACCAATCGGATCATTAGTCAACCATCGTCCCAGAGTCGGGCTATAGACCCGATTTCTGAATTCATAATCCCCTGCCGCAATCTTCTCGCCTCCCTGGTGCAAAAATACCCAATCCTTGGAGGATCCTGATATTGCTGCTCCGGAAGCATCCCGGAAGGTTACCACCCCAAAGGGTGAGTAGGTGTACCGCTCTACTATAGTGCCACTCGAATTCACCAAGCCTGTGGTGTTCCAGTTGGCATCCTGAAGGGAATACAATTGTTCATCAAGCGTCCCGTTACTGTCGGTATCCCGGTCCCTCAGGACCAGGGCATCCACATACGCAGGGCTCCAGACATTGCGGGTTACCGTGTTCGATCCAGCCTTGGTCTCCAATAACTGCCATTCCTGGCTAAAGAATCGATCCGTGACCGAAGAACCAACCGTATCCGTCACATGGCGATGTAGTGCATCCCGCCCGTAGGTGACAATGACCACATTCGATGAGTTCTTGACCTGGACCATCATGTTCCAGG
>CAWUOD010000708.1:0-2160 GCA_963923115.1 uncultured Singulisphaera sp. | reverse complement strand
TCCCCAACCCCATCAAAAAACAAAATAGGCCCTACTCCTCTAACGGATTCCTCTCCAACTGCCTTAAATAGGAATGCGGGGGCCAGGCAGGTGATCGCCTTGGGGGAAACTCCAGGGAGGAAAGTCCGGGCTCCATAGGACACGGTGGTGGGTAACTCCCACCGTCCTTTGGTGAGCTTTAGGGCACGCCAAAGGACCGGGAAAGTGCAACAGAAAGTGAACCGCCGTCCCGGGGAAACCCGGGTGGTAAGGGTGAAAAGGTGGGGCAGCCAAGCTGCTTAATGCAAGAGCCCACCAGCGGTTTGGCGACAAACCGGCTCGGCAAACCCCACCGGGAGCAAGGCCAAGCAGAAGGGTAGCCTGTCCGGCTATATCCCCTTCGGGTAGGCTGCTAGATCCACCAGGTAACTGTTGGACAAGACACATGGTCACCACGGAGCTTTTTTGCTTCGAACAGAACCCGGCTTATTGCTTGGCCCCCGCATTATCCTAACAATCAAATCACCCCGCCCCAATTCCCCATTTTTTCCATTCAATTTTCTTTAGCCAAAATCTCAAAAAACCTCGAATGGTGAATACTTGCCCTGTAGTTTTCACCAAACCTCTGCCGCGACCGATTGGGAAAAGAAATTCGAATGAACGCGACATCCTCCTCCTGCTTAATTCCCGGCCTTATGGGAAGCATGGTCCTTCTGGCGCCGATTTTCGACATACAAAAATCAACCAGAATTCTTCGCGCACTTACCAGTTTCACTTCATCGGAAATCACCAGAATGGTGTTTGAGGCCCACCAAATGGGTCAGGTAGAAATATTGCGCTGCCCACGGGAAAAAGCGGAGTGGATGGCCCTTGAAGCATCCCGGGAAGGAATGTTTTTGCATTGGAAAGCCGATAACCAAGGCGCCTTATGCGGATAGTCAAATCAAGGGGTGGACACAAAGGGCCCCTGTGATAAGATTATCCCAACGAGCGGTTCCCTTTGGGGATCGTCAAATTTGCCGAAGTGGCGGAATGGCAGACGCGATGGACTCAAAATCCATTGTCCTCAACGGCGTGTGGGTTCGAGTCCCACCTTCGGCACTTGAAACCTGAGTTTGTCCCAAAGCGAAGCCTTTGTCCATTGGACAAAGGCTTTTTGTGTTTCCATGGCCCATTATTTTCAGGGGCATCCATGCGCTACTTCCTATGGTCGTTCCTTGTGGTTTTATTGACCGGAATATCCGGCTCCGTTCGAGGCCAAACCCCAGCCAATTTGACCTCACCAAAACCGACAAAGCAACAAACCATTCCGTTTCCCAACGGGCGTTCCACTCCCAGGGAAACCCTGGAAACATTTTGTTTTGCCTGGGATGCCATGGGAAAAGAAATTCCTGGCGCCAAAGAGGTTGCCGAGTCCTGCTTGCAACTTCCGCCCGGGGCCACAAATGAAGAGAAATCGCAATACATTATTTTTCTTGGTGAAACTTTAGATTTGGTATCGCCGCCTTTTATCAATGTAACCGCGAATATTAAAGGAGATCAGGCAGAAGCAAGCCTTGACGCCTCCATTCCCCTGACCATGGAACGGATGAAAGATGGAAAGTGGAAGTTTTCCCCGGTTACTTTGGCAAAGATAAGTGCCAGTCATCAAAAAATGATTGAGCGAAATCAGGCACTGCAAAACCTTCGCACTCAAATGGTGGATGGTTTGGGGGATCCAACCGAACTTACCAACACATTCCTTGACCGGTGTGGGGCTGGAGATTTTGAATCAGCAGCCCAATGTCTGGACCTGCGAGGATTGCCCCCATCAAAACGAAGAGCCCTTGGTCCACTTCTCGCCTGGAAATTGGCTGCTTGCATTCAGAGACTTGGCTACACCTTTGGGCAGGATATTCCTGTGGATCCAATCCGCCCTCCCTATACCTGGTATTCAGGCCCGGAGGGAATTGTTAGTGCCAGGCGTATTCATCTTGAAAACCAATCCGACAAATGGGCTTTCGACAAATCCACTGTGGGTCAAATCGACTCTTTATGGGAAAATGTTAAGAATCGGGAAGCCAATATTCGCTGGCGAATCATTGGCGCGGTCATTCCCACCCCTTCCCAGGATGAACTCTCCTCGGTATTAACCCAGGCCCCCCCACCCTGTCTCTTATACACATCTCCGAGCCCACGAGA
>CAWUOD010000707.1:0-2183 GCA_963923115.1 uncultured Singulisphaera sp. | reverse complement strand
CACAAGGTTGAGGCAAATAGTTGCCCCCAAAGGCGGTGATGTCCAGTTCACATTTGGCAACGGTGGTGGCTTTTCTTCCCTTTAGGCACCCTGCCGCGGCGGCAATTTCCACTCCATGGCAAACCATGGCCACGGGCTTTCCCGCCTCGAAGAAATGTCGTGTTAAGCGGAGCAAGTCCTGGTCGTAGCGGAGGTATTCCGGTGCCCTTCCTCCCGAAAGAAAAAGCCCAAGGAAATCTTTGGGGTCGATTTCTGAAAAGGCGTGAGTTGCTTTCACATGGTAGGCCGGGGATTCCCTGGTTATGTCCCAGGGAATTCCGGGTTCCGGGGGGATCTCATGAAGAACACCATGGTAAATACGGGCTTTGGGACCGCAAACCACCGGTTCGAAGTTATCTTCGGGAAGCCGGAAGATCGGATAAAGTGTGTCAAGAACTTCGGTTCCATCACCGATCGGGATTAACACTTTCGACATCGGCTTCTTCCTCGGTTGAGGTATCCGGGATTTTGCGAATCAAAAGCCAGTTACGGCCATATTTGCGGCAATCCCAATTGGAATCGTCATACCAGGGAAGTGGAACGCCATCCTCGCTTTGAACAATTAGAACGGAACCTGGAGCCAATTTGGGAAGGATGGATTCTACACCGGTGACAAGAGCCTCGGGCCTTTTGTCCAGATCGGGAAATGGTGGGCTGAAAAACACGACAATGGGTTCTTTTGGAACCGCCCAATGCTCCAACCAGCGGTAAACATCGGCACGAATGAGGCGAGCTTTGGGGCTGATGCCGAATTTTTCAGCCAATTTCTGGATTGAAGCGGCGTTTTTTCCATCGAGTTCAACAAACCAGGATTCTTTTGCACCCCGTCCTACCGCCTCAAGGCCAACCACCCCTGTGCCTGCGAAAACATCGAAAAAGGGACGGCCGGTCAGGTGCCCGAAAAGAATATTAAAAAGGGCCTCGCGAACCCTGTCGGGGGTGGGCCTAAGGTCCAGATGGACCTCACAGGGGATTTGCCTGCCGCGAAATTCCCCACCAATAATACGGACAAATTGCTTGCTCACAGATGACCTCCACAGATCATCCTAGAGATGGGACCCGATAGTCTCGATAGCCATAACGAGTTGGTCCCTAATCAGAAAGGGTTTTTGCATAAATGTATGGCAATTAGCGGGATGGCGGAGTCCGCTTCATGTCACCAAGAATGGCGGCAAGCCTGGCCTGGGCAAAGTTATAATCGCTTAGACTGGCAAAGTAATTCATTTGAGCCTTTTCAAGGCCGTTGAGGCTGGTCAACACATCGGCGGTGCTGGCTCCTTGCACATTCATTTTGAGCCGCAAATCGTTAAGACGATATGCTTCCTGGGCCCGTTTGATTTGTTCAGTAGCGCTTTTAAGTTCACTATCGCCTTGGCGAATGGATTCGTGTGCTTCGCGAACCAATGCGGCCATTTTGGCGCGCACTTCGTCCAGTGCCACCGAAGCCTGATCACCAATCGCATTTGCAACATCCTGCTGGGCGGATCGGTAGGCATCGTTTCGTCCCCGAATGCCCTGGGTTCCGGGAATCCAGGGGAGAACATGCCCCATAAAGCCGTCCCTTCCAGCTCGGCCTGCCCTTTCATGGGTATCCCGGGCTACATCCATAATGGCCCCAAGCTCGATAATTCCCGGTCCTGTATCGTTGAGTCGGGACAAAAGAAGTTCCGTATCCTCCCGGGATACATCAAGCTTTAGAGGAACCTGCGTTTCTTTACTGATAAATTGGGTTTTGCCTTTGCTGTCTCCGATTAAAAATTGGAGTTGGTTTTTCAAAGAAACCTGGATTCGCTGGAGCTTCATTTGGGCGTATTTGCGCCCTTGAACCTCACCGGTAACCGCTTCGACCAAAACAGCAGCGCCTTCGTCAATACGGCGCATGGATTCCGCCCGATCAAGCAAGGTTTTGAGAACTTTTTCCTGTTCGCGGGCTACTTCTTCTCCCCGAGTGGCCGCGCCAAGGCTACACCAAAGGTTTGCTGCTTGTACCTGAAGGGTTGTGACCAATTGCGCACGCTCGGCGATGGCTGTTCGCAGGGCAAATTCCTTTTCACCCTGACGAACCAGGGTGTCCGCCATTCGAAGGCGCGACTGAAGGGAAGGATTGGCAGCCTCCAGTTCCGATTGTGCGGTTCGGATTTTTG
>CAWUOD010000706.1:0-2183 GCA_963923115.1 uncultured Singulisphaera sp. | reverse complement strand
TTCAAGAAGGGCCAGAATGCGGAAGCACGAAAAATCCTGGAGGAGGCTGTCAAGGAGGAAGAAGGCCAACAAGGCGAAATCCTTGACCATTTGGCCGATATCCTGATGGCACTCAAGGAGAAGGATAAAGCCATCGAAGTCTGGAAAAAAGCCTTGGTTGGCGAGGCCATTGGCAAAAGGGAAAAGGCCCGCAGGGTGGAAATTGAAAAGAAACTCAAAGCCGCCACCAATCCATCCTGATCCAAATCGGTTTTAATCCCCGGTGCTCTGACACCGGGAAATCGATACCAAAAGTCAAAAGGGTCGTGCTTCGGAAATTCGGAGCCCGACCCTTTATTTATGCTTATCTAACCGGGTGTTCAACCGGCTGACTTGATCAGCAACCAAGGATTAACCGGCGTTGGAACCGGCGGCAATAAAGTCTTCCGCCCTGCGGGCCACCGCAAGGGGCACGATCTTGCGCCACCGCCTGCTTCGGCGAACCTCCGACCAATTTTTCAGAATCCATTCCGCACGGCGACTTCCGGTGCGGGCATGGTACTGAATAATCAGGGGATGCATCCATTCGTAATCGACATATGTGCAATCGATCACGGCGACACTGCGGGTGTGCAGTTTGGTGGGAACGCTGTTTTGCGGATCAAAAACAAACAGCTCGCCCCCGGTCATACCCGATCCGATTTCATTCTCCACGGTGCCGAGGATGATTACCCGGCCCCGGGTTTGGTATTCACAAGCGTACTTGCCAGCCGCCTCGGCAACAATTGTTGCTCCGGAGTTACGAATGCCCAACCGGTGTCCGGCCCCGCCTCCCAGGAAAATTTGACCGCCAGTTGCGCCATAACCGACATTATTACCGGCCACGCTAAGGATCTCATCACCAAGTTGGGAGTTGGAGTAATCAAGCGTTACCGTAACGGTTCCACCTGAAATTCCCTTGGCAACACCGTCCTGTGCAAAACCCTTGAGGTCGAGTTCGAGGGAGTTGGTGCACCATGCTCCGAAACTTTGGCCCGCCTCGCCCTCGAAGCGAGCCTTGATACGCCTTGAGTTGGGCATTCCCTCCCGCCCATAAAGTTTCGCGATAAGTCCCGCGGCGGTCGCCCCCACGGAACGATCCGAGTTTTTGATTTTGAAGATCAGATCGGCGTTGTTGGCGGTCTCAATTGCGTCTTTTGCGGCGTGTATGATTCTCTCATTGAGCGACATGCCTTCCGACCCGGGATTGCAAACCCCAATCTCGGCATCCGGGAAGTGGCCCTCAAGGCGCGAAAGCGCCATATCGGGAGCTATGAACCGGTGTATATCCACAAGATCGGCGCGGCCGGGAAGGTCGGTGCGCCGGACAAGCAACTCACTTCGCCCGCAAAGCTCGCTGATGTGGTGGGCCCCAAGTTTGGCCAAAAGGCAACGAACCTCGTCGGCAAGTCCCAACAGGTATGCTTTTGTGTGTTCGGGATCGCCTTTGTACTCGCCTTGTGTTCCGGTGATTCCCGTGGGGCAGTTGGGGATGTGGCAGCTTTTGCAAACGATGCAACCGACCGAAACCATAAGGCCCTGGCCAAGTGAGAACTCTTGCGCGCCCAACAGGGCGTACTTGATCACATCTACTCCGTTTTTGATGCCCCCGCCAACACGCAGGACCACCTTGCGTCGGAGACCGTTTACGACCAGGGCCTGGTGGGCCTCGGAAAGCCCCATTTCGCTGGGGAGACCGCAGTGTTCCTTGGAGGAGACCATGGCGGCCCCGGTGCCTCCCCCAATCCCGTCGATTTCGATGATGTCGGCGCCCGCCTTGGCCACGCCCACGGCGATCGTGCCGATGTTGTCGACGGCCACAAGCTTGACGGAAACCGGGGTGCCAGGCTTGATCGCCTTCAGGTCATAAATAAGTTGTGCAAGATCCTCAATGGAGTAGATGTCATGGTGGGGAGGCGGGCTGATCAGGTCGTTGCCTGGCTTTCCATAGCGGATTTCGGCGATCTCGCTTGTGACCTTTTTCCCCATGAGCTGGCCACCCTCGCCGGGTTTCGCCCCCTGGGCCATTTTGATCTGAATTTCTTCCCCGTTGATCAGGTATTCGGCATCGACACCGAAGCGTCCCGAGGCCACCTGGCGAATCCGGCTGCGCAATCGGCTCTTGTTGATATCTCCATGCAAAGCCAATCCCGCCGGATTTTGCC
>CAWUOD010000705.1:0-2183 GCA_963923115.1 uncultured Singulisphaera sp. | reverse complement strand
GAAGGGGAACGAGCCAAAGTTCACCCCCCGCTTCCGGGGTCATTTTTGGCGCGCGCTGGGCGACATCGAGACCCTGGACCGTGATTGTTTTCCCGATGGCAATCGGAAGATCAGCGGGGGCATGAAGTATTTCCCTGATTTCGAGCTCGTCGGGCCCCCTGACAACACCGACGACCTCGGCATCCGTTCCGGCCCATTGGCTTCGGGAGAGGACCGGGGCTGGGCCATCGGGAAACCGTGTGATGGCAACCTGCCAGGCCAGATATCCAAGCCATCCGAGGTAAAGGACCAGGGCAAACTGGAATCTGATGCGGGCGCCCACCCGATTGTCCTGCGAATCGACCGCGGTTTTGGGATCCTGGGCGGGAACCATGGATGTCCGGGAGTGATTTGTTTCGCTCATGGTAGATCGTTACCGGAAAAGTAGGAAACCGGCCTGTCCAGCGCCTTGTTCATGTCAAAAAGATCGTTAAAGTCTTCGATGTGGTCGCCTTCCGCCGCGCCCACCACACCGGCTTCGATCAGGTGGAAGACGATTATCCCGATATCCTGCGTCCTGTATATGTTCCACGAGCTGAAAACCGCACGGGACATCCGGCCAAACACCGAACAGGCAAAATCCACGCACCGGGAACAGAGTTGGTCCGCGGTGATATTGGGGGTCGGGTCCGATTCGATTTGGGCCTGGAGCTCGTCATCCAGCAACTTGATCAGCCCCGAAATGAAGTCATACGCCTCGTAAGGGTATTGATCCTTCTCTTCCGCCAGCATCTCAAGAACAGGGTCTCTCAGACTAAGTCCCATCGCGGATCGTCGCCTTTGCCTTTGGGTTCTGTTTACTCTTGGACCGGCTGGCTGTTGCCAGGGGGCTTTCGGTTTGGAAGCCGGGAATCCAGGGTGGTTCCCAAAAGCGCCCGTGCAGCGGCAAATCCACTTCGGGTCGCGCCCTCCATGGTTGAGGGCCAGCCCGTCGCGGTCCAGTCCCCCGCGAGGAAAAGCCCCCGAATTGAAGTTTCGGGGCCCGGTCGCAATTTGTCAATTCCGGCTTGGGGCCGAATCGTGGCTCGCCGCTCGCTCACCACCTTTGCTTCGAGGAGTACCGCTTTCCTCATGGTCGGGAAATATTCCCCAAGCTCAAGGAGGATTCTTCGCAAAAGCGCTTCGGAGCCATTTTCCAGGGACAAACCGGACGCGCTCAACAAAATCTGATGATAATGGGACTGATCCCCATGAAAACGGGGAATGCTGCGATGTCGAAACAGCCAATGACCCTCGCCTCCAACCAATGCGGCATGAGGCAAATCGGTCAAGGGGCGATCCAGCCAAAGATGGATAGCCGTTATCGGAGCCCAATCGATCTTTTCGCCGATGGCCAGGTCCGGATGCCGCTCAAAAAGGCCTGGTGGCAGGACATGGGACCATTGGTGTCTTGGGATGGCAAGAATGACCGAATCCGCCGCCAAAAACTCACCATTCAGGGTTCGCGCGCCAAGGACCTTATTACCTTCCACCACCAGGTTGCGGACCCTTTCGCCTCGTCTCACCATTATGCCTTTGTCTTCAAGACAGCGCCCCAAACCATCGTCGAATAGTTCCCCAAGGCTCACATTGGGGAGTTCCATTTCGAATGAGCCCCTCGGCCCAAGCATTCCTTCAAGAAAGACCTTTGCCGCGGCGAGAAAACTGGCTGTTTGCCATGGTTCGTTGAGGGCGCTGACCACAACTGGCCCCCAAAGCCCCTCAATGGCCCCGGGAGTTTGCCCCGTTTCCCTGAGCCAATCGCCCAGGGGGCGATCCTCCGTGGGAAGGGGATTGCGCCGCAACCTGTCCAATCCCCGTGCGATCCCCCATTTGTCCCTCCATGAAAGCCAATGTGCCCGCAAAAAAGCGGGGGCCATGTGGAGTGGTGCAGGCAAACGCGAGGAGGCAAAGGGACTAATTCTTCCATCTTTGGTGCAAAACCAGATAGTTTTTTGCCGGATCAGTTTGTTTTCGAGCCCAAAACGCCCCAATAATTCCCGCAGTTGGTCGCAACAGCCAAGGTTGACATGTTGGCAAGCATCCACCCATGTGTTTCCCATGCGGAAAGATCCCGCCCTGCCTCCGAGCCGTTCCCGGGCTTCGAGGAGTTCGGTGCGGACGCCACTTGCCAGTAGCTCCGCCGCTGCGGCCATGCCGGCAAT
>CAWUOD010000704.1:0-2187 GCA_963923115.1 uncultured Singulisphaera sp. | reverse complement strand
GACCAGTGGGCCCAAATATCATTTTGGGCATCACCCAGATAAAGAATGCGAACAGGAGACGGCTCGGCCTTTTCCCTGGTCACGCTTGCGGTGCGAGCCTGAAACCATTCGCTCCAATGAATTCCATCACCAACCCGGTACGCATAAACCATGCCGGGGCTGAGGCCCTCCATCCGGGCGGAATGATATAGGGCTTCACCCAAGTCCGTTTTAAGGGGTGTTGTCTTCGCGAAAACGGTTTTTGTGGATTTGGCAAAAGAGGAATTTTCCCGGGCGATTGCGTATTGAACCTGGGGAGTGGTCACGAGGGTGGAAGTTCGCCAGTTAACCGCCAGGGATTGCCCCGGGGTTTCTGTCAGATTGAGAATGATCCTGTCGGGATAATAGCTTGGCTTGTGGAGTTCGGCAGGGGTGATTTTTGGCACTGGTGCCTTGAGAGGGGCGGGGACGGAGGGCTGTCCACACAAAAAAAGAAAAACAAAAAAGGACATGGCACGGAATCTCCCAGGGGAGGCAACCGCTACCTTATCGGAAAGCATCCACAAACCCGAATAGTTTTCGGGCGTTGTTTTCGAGAATCTTCATAATTTCGGCCTGTCCAACCGGTTCCAATAGCGCCAACAAGCGCTTTTTATGGGTGATAACCTCCGCCGGGCTAACGGATGGGACGGTTGCCCCAAAGAGCAGCCTTTCCGGCCCAAAAGAATCCCAAATCTGTTTGACAAAGGGGCGAATGTCCCGATGAGGGTATTGGTCCCTCGGGGTTAGCATGCTTAATTTCATGTGGGTTTGGGGAAAACAGGACCATGCGATGATCCTCTCAAATTCCTCCGGGGTGCCCTGCAAGGGACGCCCACAATGATCAATTACCACCCTCACCTGGGGAAACCGTTCAAGGATCGGCAAGAATGCCGGGGCATAGCGGGGTTCCAAATGAAGCTGCACCAATAACCCTGCATCGTCCGCCGCGGACCAAAAAGATGCAAGGGTATCCAGGTCCAGAGGAGGAAGTCTTTCCGGCGCATAGGCATGGAGCCTGACACCCACGATCCGGGGATCTTTGGCGATTGCCCGTATACGACCCGGTGTGTCAGGGTTTTGGGGGAAAAAGTGGCAAATTCCCCGACTAATCACGGGAAGGGCATCAAGACAATGGATTAGCCACCGGTGGTCGTCCTGGTAGGGTTCGGGATGCACAAGCACCACCCCTTCGATTCCCGCCTCGGGCATAAGGGCTTTGAGTTGGTCGGGGCCAAATCCGACTTTGGGCTGATAAGGAGCGGCGGGGTGGATGGGGAACAGGGGATCGTCAGGATCAGAAAAAAGATGCACATGGGTGTCGATCATGGGGCGGCTCATTCCGGGACATGGCAGGGACAATGGTATTCGCGCGGGACAGACCTATTTTTTACCCAACAAAACCCCTCTGCCTTATCCCATCAAGAATCAGCCAGCATTTCGCGTCAAAGGGGTGCTCCGGTTGGTCCAAAAGCCGACATACCCCATCGTAATCGAGCTCCATGGAGATGATCGATTCCGAAGATTCCGGACGGGCGCCCCCGGGAAGATGTCGGGCCGTGACAAAGGCCTGGACAAAGGTCTCATCGGTGAGTCCACAGCTTGAATAGAGGGGTGGCGACATCCTTAGATAGCCAACCACCTCCAGACCAGCCTCCTCATGCAGTTCCCGTTCGATGGTTTTTTCGGGTGTTTCCCCTTTTTCGATAAGCCCCGCCGGCAGGCCATAAGACCATGAGCCAACCGGAACGCGAAACTCCTTTAGCACCAGAATCCGATCCGGTTTTCCCTCCTCCCGGAGAATGGGGGCGATCACCACCGCATCGGCGGAAATGGGCCAGGCTTTTGGTTCCTCACGACGGGACGCGAAAATCCATTCCCCTTTCGCCGGTCCACCCGTTGGCGGACTCGCGGACCAAGCCACCCGAAAAAGATTTAGCCACCTGTGGCTTGTCAATTTTTCGGGGAGTGAAAGTTTCAAGGGGTTCACAGAGTATCCCTTTTGTCCCATGGGACAGATTTAAATATCCGTGCCGGCTGGCACGGTGGAATTTGCGGGGATTACGACAAAGCCATCGCGGATGTAATAGAAAGGGCCATCGTGATGCCGCAACCCGGCCTTGTTGAGGATCCTTGTCCCGGAAGGAATGCGACAGTTTTTGTCCAAAA
>CAWUOD010000703.1:0-2192 GCA_963923115.1 uncultured Singulisphaera sp. | reverse complement strand
CCCCGATTTTGAGCCTTTGGGCCTTCCATTTAGCAATAGAGTCGTTGCAGGGGACTCGGGTTCCGTTACCACCTGACATTCGCGAAGAACCAACCCTGATGAAACCTTTTCTTTCCGCCAAACATGAATCCCTGGCTCCCCTGGCATTTGCACCCGAATATAGGGCTTTTCATTCCATGGCGCCGTGTTCTCCAGAATCTTTGCTTCCTTGCCCAATAGCCTCGGCAGATTCTCGACAAGGGAAGATTCATCCCCAAACGGACCAAACTCACGATAAACAGGCCCACTGGTTTCGATGGCATCCCTTGAGAAAGGCTTGGCTTCGAGTCCTTTCCAGAGAATCATTCCCACCAGGACAAAACTAAAAAAGAGTAAAAGAGATCCCTTTAGAAATTGCACATAGGTGGTGCTAACCATCCCGGCGGTGGTAACAATGAGAATGACCACCGCCCCCACCAAAATAACCCCCTGGGCGTGAGACAAACCCAATAGGGGCTGAACAAGCACCCCTGCCCCAACCATTTGGGGAATCAGGTAAAAAATACTGACAACCAGAGTGCTTGTGGCGGCCGCAAGACGAATTCCCCTCGAATGAAATTTCGCGTCGATCGCATCGGCAAAAGTGTATTTGCCCAATCGTTTCATTGGTTCCGCGATAACCAAAAGTGCGACAACCCAACCGGCAAGGTAGCCTATCGCATATAGGAATCCATCATACCCATAGAATGCAATCATTCCGCAAATGCCCAAAAACGAGGCGGCGGAAAGGTAGTCTCCCGCGAAGGCGACTCCATTCACAAGCCAATGAACCTCGCCATGCGCGGCAAAATAGGCTTTGGCGGATTTTGTTCGTCGGGCCAAAAAAAAACTTAAAAAGAGCGTAAATCCAACAAAAAAAGAAAAAATGGCAATGGCAAGCCAGGATGTTTCATGAATCATGATTGGGTGCCATCCGTTCCGGTTCGCGATTTTTTGCGGCGAATCCATGAGTACAACGCGGCGATGAGAAAAGTCGCGAAAATAATCCCAACACCACCGGCCACGGCAAAGTTAATTCCCGGCACGAACTCTTTTCCCATGGAATCGGGAACAACCGCATTCGCACCAACAAAAACACCATAAAGCAAAACAAACAATCCAAATAAGGCCAATCCCCCCTTGTGCGGCTTTGGAAAAGAAGCGGGGTGGGATTGCGCGTCAAATTCCGGAGTCGAAAGGGGCTGCCCCATGATGAAAACTCCAAAAAGCGACAAGGTCAAGGCCCCTGTGATCTCAGGGGCACCCTAAAAACCGGGAACCAACAAAGGAATCAAGCCCGAAGAATTTCAAAGCCCTTGCGATATTCCCGGAAAAGGTGGGGATTTGCCTCGGATGAACCGGCGCCGGTGAAAACTTCTTTTACAGGGTCAATTGTCAAATGCCGGCCCATGGAGAGTTTTGTTTCTTTACCCAGCCCGTTTTCGGAGAGGTGTTTTAGCACTCTTTCGAGGGTCTCCCCGGCGGCGTTGGCAGCGGGAAGGCTTTTCAGCCGGTCACCGATTTCCACAACTCCGACCTGCTCACCCAAACGAACGGAAATATTTCCAAGGTGACAAAGCGCACTTGAGAGATGCCCCTCAAGTATGTCGGCATTCAGATCTTCTTTTTTGCGACTTCGAACCGCTTTCAGCCAGTTACCATGATGGTCGCCACCACCTTTGAAATCCCTTACCTTTTTCCCTTCCTTGTCGAACGCCGAGCCGGATGTGTAGCTTGTCAGGACAACAAAACCTTCCGACCCTTCAAAAATCACCCCAACTTTTGCCCCTTTGAGGTCGCCGGTTTTTAATCCACGAACCTCAAAAACAAGGGTTTTATCACCAAAGTCGTGGACGCAAACCTCGGTATTGGGGGTTTCGGCCGCGTCTACATACCCCACCCTGCCACCAAACCCAAAAACGGAGTTGCCGATTGTCGAGACATTCAAACCCCAACGGGCAATATCCATTTGATGAATTCCCTGATTTCCCAAGTCGCCGTTTCCGGTTGGCCAAACCCAATGCCAATCGTAATGGAGCCTGGACCGGGTTAATGGAACCACCGGCGAGGGCCCACACCAGAGGTCATAATCGACGGATTTGGGAGGCTGATAATCTCCCCGGGGCCCAATACTTCCACGGGATTTGTAGCCTGTCTCTTATACACATCTGACG
>CAWUOD010000702.1:0-2193 GCA_963923115.1 uncultured Singulisphaera sp. | reverse complement strand
TGGTCTCGTGGGCTCGGAGATGTGTATAAGAGACAGGGGAAGGACCCGGAGTTGCCGAACAGATTCTTGCCATGAAAGACGCAATTCGGGCTGCCGGAAAACATTGCGGGGTGATGACCACGAGTGTGGAAAACCTTATCCAGCGCCGGAATCAGGGTTTTCGGATGATTAGCCTGGGTGCGGATAGTGGGTTATTGCTGCGTTCGCTCCATCAGGCACTGCTGGCGGTGGACCGCGACTTGATGCCCGCTCCCAGCCTGAATCCGGCGGATGGGGCGCCTTTGCGAATTCCCCTGGCCCAACCTCCCGAGGAAAGCACCCCGGATCGAGATGAAGTCATGACGCCTTTGGGCGAAGGGAACACCGTGGAATTGGTCCCTGGTGTGGTGATGAATGCCTTGGTGGGGGGCTTTAATGGCGCTCGCGGACTAACAACCGGAATTGTGACGATTCAGCCGGGAGGGATACTTTCCTATCACACTCATCCTTGCACCGAATCGATCACAGTACTGGAAGGCGAGGTCGAGGTGGCTGTTGAGGGGCGGGCCTATCGGCTTACCCAATTGGACAATATCACGATTCCGCGTTGGCTTCCCCACCAGACCCACAATCCCCACCCTGACAAACCAATTCGTCTTCATGTCAGCATGGCTATGAGCGTTCCCGAAAAGGCGCTGGTTGGCCGCCCTTTCGAGCGCATTCCCATGCCGGTGGATTCCAATGGCAAACCTGGTTTTGAGAGGGTTACCCGCTTTTCACGCGCGGAAAAATTGTTTGGGGTTGGACCCAATTCCGAGTTCATCGACTATTTCAACGCGAGCCTTGTTCCCGGAATTGAGATGAGCGGAGGCTACGCCCGTTTCGAGACGGGTGGCCGGTTGCCGGACCATCTCCACGATTTCGATGAATCCATTTGCATTATCCAAGGCGAAGCGAACTGTTTGGTGGAGGGCCGAAAATATTCCCTTGACCAATGTGCCACCGCGATGATTCCTCGAGGGCGGGTTCATTACTTCATCAACGAAACAAAACAGCCGATGGAAATGATCTGGGTTTATGCCGGCCCGATGCCTGAACGGATTGTGATTGCGCCCGGCTTCTTGCGGGAACTTCAAAACCCCCGGAAATCCTGACCCGGCGCAAAGCCCGGTATCAATAAAACGGCTTTTCCCAAACACCCAAAGACCTTCCAGCCATGACCACCCCATTTTGCATTGCCCTGACGGCTGACTTTTACGATGAAAACGGCAAGCCACGCTATGCCGATTTCGGTCTGGACACATTTCAGGGCCATAATCGGATTCGTGTCACAAAATTTCATGAACATCGGGCGGAAATTACTCCCGATCAATTGGAGGGGTGTAACGCGGTCCTGGTAATGACACCCCGGGTAAGCGATGCTTCTATTGCGGGCAATGAGGATCTGTTAATTGTTAGTCGATTTGGTGTGGGTTATGATTCGGTGGATATCGAAGCATGCACAGCCCGGAATGTGCTCGTTACCATCACTCCAGGGGCGGTCGATCGTCCGGTGGCGGAAGCCACCATAGGTTGGATGCTTGCCCTCACCCATAACATTTTGCAAAAGGATAGGCTGGTTCGCGCGGGGGCGTGGAATGATCGTAGCTTCCACATGGGGTGCGAACTGCGGGACAGGACTCTGGGTGTGATTGGCCTGGGAGGTATTGGACGCAAGCTTCTGGAACTCCTGAAAGGCTTTGGAATGCGCCAGCCTATTGCCTTTGATCCTTTTGTCGCACCAGAGGTTCTGAAGGAAATGGGCGTCCGACCAGTCGGTTTGGAAGAACTTCTCTCCACAGCGGACTTTGTTTCACTTCATTGTCCTCTCAATGAAAAGACCCGTGGTCTCATTGGCAGGGAGGAGATCCGCCTGATGAAATCGGATGCCTACCTTTTGAATTTGGCCCGGGGGGGCATAATTGATGAAGATGCGTTATTCGAGGCCCTCTCCAACAGACACATTGCCGGGGCGGCACTCGATTGTTTTGAGGTGGAGCCCGTTTTGACGCCCCATCGTTTTGGCCAGCTCGACAACATTCTTCTGGCTCCGCATTCGATCGCTTGGACCCATGAGCTTTTCCGCGATATCGGCCGGACGGCTTGCAAGTCCATGCTCGATGTGTCCCTTGGAAAGAGGCCATTTGGAGTGGTAAATCCGACGGTGCTGGACCA
>CAWUOD010000701.1:0-2199 GCA_963923115.1 uncultured Singulisphaera sp. | reverse complement strand
TGCTTCTTCACTGGGCGGTCGCGGGGCGGGCCGAGGCCCAGGCCTTCGCGGAGCGGATTGGCCTTGCCAGCAACATCATCAAGTTTCGGCATGGGCCGCTGGATCTTGATTTTGGCCCCGGCAAGGACCATCCCATCACTCGCAACCTGGACAAGGTCCACTTTCATGATGAAAGTTATTGGAAATTGACAGGCGATCCCCAAAGGATCCGAAATCTCGCCACGGGAATCGAGGAAGGCGCGTCCCATCCGCTTTTCTGGGTTCGCGAACAGGGGAAGGGCCGCGTGTTTGTCAGCATTCCTGGTCACTACAACTGGACCTTCGATGATCCCCTTTTCCGGATCATTATTTTCCGGGGAATGCTCTGGTCGGCGAAACAGCCTGTCGACCGTTTTAACGACCTTGTTTGGCCGGGTGCCAGATTGAGGGATTAGAAACACGGGATAAAACCCGGTTTTGTTGGCAAGGCCGGAGGATGCCGCGATTCCATTCCCGCCCTTGACCGGGCTCCACCGAAATGGAAAAAGCCTGACATCCATCAAGGTCGGTTTTGCAAACTGATTTTCTTCCGGATTCTCCTTTTTGGAAACCTAATCAAAAGGTGTGGCATTGACAACACAAACTGAACGGCCCAGTTCGATCCGCCACGGCATGATTGTCATCACCACTTTTGTGGCGTTGATGCTCTACCTTGACCGGGTGTGCCTGTCGATTGTGGGCAGTTCCATCAAAAAAGACCTCGGCTTTTCTGAAATTGAATTCACCGGCCTTATGACATCCTTTTTTTGGGCGTATGCCCTTTGCCAAATTCCGGCGGGTTGGATAGGGGACCGTTATGGGCCAAGGGTGGCACTTGCCATTTACCTGTTTTTCTGGTCCTTGTGCACGGGGCTCATGGGAATGGTGAGCGGTTTCACCGCGTTTCTGATATTGCGTCTGGGTTGTGGAATGTTCGAGGCGGGGGCCTATCCGCTTGCAAATGGAATCGTCCGTCGCTGGGTTCCCCTCTCCTCCAGAGGATTGGCGAGCGGAACCGTGGCGGTGGGCGGTCGACTTGGGGGAGCCATCGCCCCGATGCTAACCACATTTCTTGCCGCGGGGGCAGTGGATGGATGGCGCAAGCCGTTTCTCATTTATGGTTTTTTGGGAATGGCGGGCGCGGTTATCTTCTGGTTTTGGTATCGTGACCGGCCCAGTCAACATCCGGCCGTCAATCAGGCGGAAATCGATCTTATCCAGGGCTTCAATGCCGCTCCGCCCGACACCAAACCTTCTTTTCCCGATTTTGTGGCTCTGGCAAGTAGTGTGGGTCTTTGGCTTGCGTCACTTGTGCAATTCCTCACCAATTTTGCATGGGTTTTTCTTCTCACTTTGCTCCCCAACTACCTCGAGGAAGTGTTTCACACTCCGCTGGAAACGAGGGCGGTTTATCAATCGCTCCCCCTTTACTTTGGCATAGCGGGGATGTTTTTTGGGGGCTGGGTCACGGATTATTGCTTTAGAAAAATGGGGCCCAAGTGGGGGAGATCCCTCCCCATGTCAGTATCCCGCATTGTGGTGGGTTTGGCCTATATCGCGTGTCTTTTTCTCAATGCGCCATTACCCGTTATTGTGATGATGTGCATCGTTGCCATGGCGACAGACGCGGGGAACCCCGCCTTTTGGGCCTGGTGCCAGGATGTGGGAGGCAAACATGTCGGCTCGGTTGTTGGCTGGGGAAACATGTGGGGTAATATCGGTGCGGCTTTGGCCCCGGACATATTCATTCGGATCAAACGCATGTATCCCGATGACCCAATCATGGGTTGGAACGCTGTATTTTTGATTTGCGCCCTTGTCCAGGTGGTGGGTGCCCTTGCGGCACTTGGTGTCAATTCCAACAAAACCATCCAGGTGGACAAGGTAAAAACAGTCTGACCCTTGCTGGAAATATTGCCCATACCGGAATTCCCCCAATCCACGATGGATCCCTCGGGGAAGCTGGTTTCTGGCTCATCTCCGGAATTTTGCGGAGCTGAGACGGGATCGTGCGGAGAATGGCAAACATTCCTAAATCATGATTGTTTTTTTTCTTGCGAAAATATTATTGGTAATTCTAAACTGAATCAATGATTTATTGGCAATGTTTGTTGCGATCGTATTTGTATTTAGTCGTCCCTGCAAAACCCTTCAAACGCCTTGAATTTGAGGTCGAATGTG
>CAWUOD010000700.1:0-2207 GCA_963923115.1 uncultured Singulisphaera sp. | reverse complement strand
TCATGGCAAACTGGTAGTACGAGGGAATCACAATCGGTTGGAAATTGTAAAGGTGCTCGGTCCAGGATCTTTTCGCCTGTTGGACCAGGAAATGGTTGATCCAACCCTTGCGCAGGACGATCCCAGCCTCGGTTTTTTCATCATTATTGATTTGGCAAATGGTGGTAATCCGGCTGAGATGTTCCGCCCGGACAAGAAGGGGCAAAACCGCCTCCGGCTTCGATCGTCCGCTCAATTCCAAAAGGTTGTCCACTGCGCCTTGATAACGCCCCAAACGAATGCTGATTTGGGCCCCCGCTTTTGCCAGGGAGGATTCCCCGGTTTCGGGCTGGAGCATGAATGTCCTGATTCGCTCTGTGGTATCCTCAAAGGAATCGAATTCGCCACCGGGAATCAGGCTTTTGTCGTCAAAAACAGTTTTGCCTATTAGCGCCAAAGCCAAAAGACCAGCCTGGCTCGTGTTGGTGGACCTCTCATGGACAGGACGCTTGACCCAAATGGATTCGGAATTGGCCCTCGCCTTCCTGGTGAATTTTATCCCGGTATTTTCCAAAAGACTCATTCTCAGGGAGATATCGCCATCGGGAACCAGGAGAACATCATCAAGGACCATCTCCCTTCCAAAAATATCGGCGGCGGAGATCGCTTCGCATTGGCGGCGATACGCGGCGCGGACCGGCGCGAAACTCGACTCCGCACTCTCCGTGAAATCGGCAAATTTTTGCAGGTGGGGTTCCGCATCCCCATTCGCGCAAAGCGCCTCGACCGCTTTTTGCAACTCCTCATTGGCGGAATGAAGACTATTCCAGGCGATTTGGATCTGGACACCCAATTCCTTCGCATAGAGATCCGAAGTGGGGTTCATGGGAGAACCAAGCCGAACGACCCAGTTGGTATAAAACGGGAGAACGGCCATGATCGCGTTGTGGCGGTTGAAACCACTTGTGGCCCGGTTCGCCTTTTCCGCGATCGCCATATAGACATCACGGATCCTCACCAAATCACGGGATGCTTCCACCCGGGTTTCCTTTTTCGAGGAAAGCATACGGTCCTGTGAAATCTGGCGGCGATTGTCCGCCTCGGCTATTTCCCGGAAATAAAAGACCGCGCCCCGTTCCGGGGACTTTGTTGGGGCATCCGGGTTGACCAAACCACATGAGGAGAATTCGGCAAGCAAACGGGTATTGATCCATTGGGGGAGTGCGGTGTAGGCGTCCGGATCGCCGGGTCGGTCCCGAAGATAAAGTCTCAAGGCGTGGGATTCGACACCCGGAATTCTTCCCGGCATGTAAAGCTGGTCCAAAAGGAAGGATAAACGGTCCGGATTGGGATTGGAGGACTTGGCCGCCTGCCTCATGATCGCCCACTGGAGTCTGATTCTGGGGGGCAGTTTATCCAGAACGGACGGGGTGTTGTCGATATAGTCCTTCAATTTGCTGATCACCTCGCCCTGGGCTCCGGCCAGCAGTTCCGAGGCGAGTTTCAGGATCCCCTCGTCCAGTTGGCAATCCTGCCCAATAATCGATCCAAAAAATAGACTGTTGCCCGAGGAATCAAGCGAAAGCTGCATCGCGTTGTTGATGAGACTGTCCAACTTCCCCAGTTGCTGACGCATGGTGAGCGCGTTGGAAATATCCCCCACCCTCAAAAGCGCCTCGTACCGCAGGATTGTTTTTTGGTAGACGGCCCAAAGCTCCGGACAGATCTGTTGGGGGGACAGGTTCGAGTTTTGAATTTTGTCAAAATGCTGCCACGCGTCCCGAAGCTCCGAAATCGCGCCTATCTGCCCAAGCCCCTCGGGTTCCACAGGGATTTTGCCGGCTTGGCAGACCAAGGCCGTCGCCAACAGCTTTCCCGCGATTTCCTCATCGGGAAGTATCATCAGCGTCTGGGCCGAATTACGATTCATGGAGGTCCAGGAAAGCACCTCGTTTTTCACTCCGACAAGTACTTCACCCAGGTCGATTTGGCCATCCCGGTTCAGGTCCCCGGCCCCGCCGCTGATGCATTTGAGAAGCTGGGTCGCGAAGTTGGACATCCCCTTGTTGGGAACCATCCAGGAGTATTCCCGCGGACTACAGGCGTTGACAACTATCAAATTGGGGATTTCCCTTATCTTTTTTTCCAACTGGGCCAACCCCTGGGCAAATTGGTTGTCCAACACGCCAAATGACCAAAGGGATTCCACCTGACCCGCATCGAACAAC
>CAWUOD010000699.1:0-2209 GCA_963923115.1 uncultured Singulisphaera sp. | reverse complement strand
GTCACTCTCAAATCCAGGACCGAGCAATTTCCCCATTTTACAACCTGCCCCCGCCAACCCCGCAACCGCCTTTTGCAAATGGCAATTGGTTTTGGAGGTATAGTTTGAAGTGCTGCCCAGTTGGTTGATTATTTGTTAGGCCAGGACGATGGAATCGGCCAATTCAAATGTATGTCCGGTCTGCGGATATTGTCTGAACTTCGTTCCGTGGGATGGGGAATCCCCTGCGGACGAGTTGTGCCCCTCGTGTGGAATTCAGTTTGGATACGATGATTCAGTCGGGCGAACGCCGGAAGGTCGCAGGTTAATTTATGATGGTTGGCGAACCAAATGGATTGATTCCGGAATGGTTTGGCAAAGCGTTGGCATTCCTATTCCCATCCATTGGGACCCGGAATTGCAATTGAAGAAGGCTGGCTTTTGAGAATCGGTAAGCAAGAATCAAAAGCACCACCTCCGCCAACTCCGCCACCGCCAAGCCCCCGTATGTTGGGTGGCGGTGTTCGAAAGTTGCGAATTCATCGTCCCAGTAATTTGGCCTATTTCCCGCCTGGCGGGCATGATTAGCGGGAAGCCCGCAAACCATGACACCCGGCGACATCAGGACCACCAGGGTCGAGATCATTTGATGAGCAGCGCGATGTCCTCTTGAAGGCCGTCGCTGAGTTTTTGTCGAATCACAGCACATCCCTCGGAACGGCCTGCCTGTTGAACGCTCGGCAGAAGATTGCACTCCCCGACCCAAACCAGCAGTGTCGATAGCTCTCCGTCTTCGAGCAACTTGGCAAAGAGTGTAAGTAGTTTGGGGGAGTGAATCTCTTCCTGGGAAAAGTTTTTAGCGTCGTTCGAGATTAGATCATCTATTGGTGATCGATTTACTTGGTAGCAGACGCAAGTGTCGCTAGTGACCCCGATGGCCTCTTGCAGCGTGGCGAAGGCCATCATGCCATCTGCGGTGGCCCAACGTGGGAATGTATAGGCGGCGAGATAGAACCCCACACTTTCTGCTGTGCGGACGGCGGCCCACGCCTTCCGGACCAGATGCCTGCGCGCGGTAGTGAAGTCGATCTCACCGAACGCGTAGTTGGCAGCCAATAAGACCCGTACATCGGAGCCGTTCATGATCGTCTTCCCAAGTGGAGGGATGAGTGGCTGTTAAGGGGACCAAAAGGAGGATATTCAACATTTTCCATTGGCCAAAAAGGGGCCATCATCTAGCTCATACCCCAATAACCTTTCTCTCAGCCTAACCCTAAAACTAATCCCCGCCAACACCGCCACCGCCAAGCCCACCCCCCGGCCGTGGCGGGGTTGGGACCGGGACTTAGCTTTGGCGCGGTTGGGAGGCCCCTTTGGGGTTTGCTAACCGGTTTGATTTATCCAGTGGGTCTGGTAAGGCCCTGAATTCATGCGTTAGGGAAAATGAATACGCGCAAATTGAGAAATGCCATTGGGGGAATGGTTCCTGAGAATTTACAAGAAATTTACTTTGCAACCAGGTCGCTGTTTTTTAAATGCGTTAATGCATTTCCTGGTGATATTTGTTCCAGTCACATTTAGTTTTTCCAGTTTTTCAACCTGCGAAAGGCTACGCAAAGAGCTATCGCCAATATTCATGAAACACAGGCTTAACTCCTTCAAATTTGGGAATTTTTCTAAAAACCGAATGCTTTCGTCATTTAGTTTGTTGTAGTCGGCGTTCAATGCTTCAAGCTTGCCGTTATTCAGGAGTTTAAAGCCGTCTTCCGTTATATCTGCACCAAGAATATCCAAGGTCTTCAGGAATTTAAGTTGGGAAATATATTTAAATGCATTGTTTGTAACACTGGTGCAATTCAAGGAGAGGTACTCCAAATTTGGAAATTTGACCAAATTCTTCAGGCCCGCATTCGTTATTTTTGTCCCAGCCAAGTTCAGAATTCTCAATGACCTGATGGTTGGCAATTTTTCCAAAATTGAATTCCGAATTCTGGAATGGACAAAGCAAAGGCTTTGTAGTTTTTTGTTTGAACCAATTTTTTTCAATTTCTCTTTTGTCGTTTTTTCCAGACTAAATTCCCATGAATAACTAAGGTTTTCCCTTTTGTTTGAATCCATAAGGTTTCCCTCAAATTAAGAAGGCAAACTGGGATAAGGAAAAAAAGAGCAGGCAATATTTCCAAAGAGCCAAAAAGGAAGATCACCTGGTCCATTCCCCTATACTCTTTCG
>CAWUOD010000698.1:0-2215 GCA_963923115.1 uncultured Singulisphaera sp. | reverse complement strand
CTATCAAAAAGATGCGAATATTCTTGATAAGGTCCAGGAGTGGATAACCGCGAACAACATCAAGACCCTCAACATCGCGGGCAACAAGGAGACCAAGGACAACAACATCTCGATTCTCGCGAGGGAATTCCTCTTGAGGCTGATGAAAAAGCTCGGTTTCGCATCGGTGGAAACCCTTTGATAATGGATCTTTGGACAATTGTCACTTTTGGGCAACTAGCTGGGGCTATGGCTGCGCCTTTGGGGATTGAACCGGGTGGGGCGTGGGCGTGTTGGCGCCCACCGCCGACCAATTCGCGGTATTCGATCGGCCCGGAAATCCTATTAAAACTATAAAGATATTAATATATTAAAAATGTTTTGAATCGGTGGGTCTTTCCCCGCTGTCGGCTTTTGGTGTTTTTCTAGATCAGTTCGGGCATGGGGTGCCAGTCGTCGACAAGGAAATTGGGACGGCCTGAATAATCGGGCAAGGTTACCGCCCTCGGATCGATTCCGAAGTGGTGGTACAGGGTCGCATGTACTTCGCCAAAGTGAACGGGACGACGGGTTATTGAGGCGCCTGTCCTGTCCGTCGCGCCAATGATCTGCCCTGTTTTGAAGCCACCTCCCGCGATGAGGGCGCCTCCCACCTCGGGCCAGTGATCCCTTCCCGCATCCTTGTTGATTTGGGGTGTCCTTCCGAATTCCCCCCAGGCGACAACGGCCACATCCTTGTCAAGGCCCCTGTCGTGAAGGTCTGTGATCAGGGCATGAATGCCATGATCGAATAGAGGGAAGTGCGTGTTTTTGCATTCGCTGAAATTGCTGCTGTGAAAATCCCAGCGACCAAAATTCAGGGTCACGACCCGGGCCCCCGCCTCCACCAGTCGACGCGCGGTCAAAAAATGCTCCATGTTGCGAGGGGCGCCGTCGCCATAGTTGTTCGCATCACCCTTTCCGTATCTCTCCCGGACACGGGTCGGCTCCCTGGAAAGGTCCAGTGCATCCACCAGCCGGTTTGAGGTCAGGATGTCCATCGATTGCCGGGTCACCGAGTCGATCCCTTCCATGCCCGGTGAATGGTCCATGCCACGGCGTAATTGATCGAAACTATTCAAAAGGCTTTTGCGATCGGTCAAATGGGAACCATTGATGCTGTTGAGCAGCATATCATTTCGGACAGGCCCAGCGGGACGGACAGCGGCGTGGGCCACGCCGAGAAAGCCGGGGTGGCCTGGCGAGCCATAGGGGGGATGCCCGGCGTTGGGAGCAAGTCCAAAAAAGGGGGGAATGGATGGGTTGGTTGGGCCCAGGAGTTTGGAAATGGTCGAGCCGATGGAGGGCCAGCCTCCTGGAGGCTGCTTTTGAACGCTTCGCCCGGTGTAGCAAATGAACGAGTCGTGGTCGCCTGTTGGGGACCCATAAACGGACCGCAATGGTGTTACCTTGTCCATGATTGATGCGATCTTTGGAAGGTGCTCACAGATCTGGATGCCCGGGACCGCTGTGGCCACCGGTTTGAACTCCCCACGAATTTCGGCGGGAGCATCCATTTTAAGATCGTACATGTCCTGATGTGGCGGCGCGCCAACCATATAAATCATGATGACGGCTTTATGGGAACTGGTGATACCCGACGCTTTCTCCGCCCGCAGAAGTCCCGGTAGGGTAAGACCCCCCATTCCCAACGCCCCAATTTTCAGAAATTCCCGACGGCTGTTTCCGCGATCCTGCCTAAACCCTTGGCATCCGATTGGTTTTTGGCTTTGAGAGGACATTTTGGATCCTTCGGTGTTGGTTATGACCCCGGGGTGGGGGCCAGGTCGCCTAAAAACCCGGGCGGACACTCTCAGGATAAACTGCCCGGGAATTCCCGGGACAAATTCCATGGTGCCTGGCTCTGTCAAAACCCGTAGGGTGGAACATTGTCAGTTTAGCCCTTTTGGGGACCATGTTGGGAAAAAAATAGGAAGAAACCCCGGTATGGATTGGGCGGCCCTGACGATCTTGAGTTTTGGTTGCCTATTGGGTCCAAATGGGGCATTGGGATCCTTTGCGGGTCGGCTTCCCAAATGGGTGGGTCGCTATGCCGGGGATGATCTTGACGAGCCCTTTTATCTACAGGAAAACTGGTTGAAATATTGTAATGAAAATGTATTGATTAATATAATTGAAATGATGATTTATTTGCTATTTTTGATGCCAGATTTTTTTGCGATATGAAAATTGTTTT
>CAWUOD010000697.1:0-2220 GCA_963923115.1 uncultured Singulisphaera sp. | reverse complement strand
TACTCCAAAACCCGGTTATCGACGAGTGATCAAGCCACCCGGGGCATCAGCTTTGTTGGGTCCATCATTTTTTTTGGGCGGCTCCATTTTTTTGGGGGAATTCGGTTTTGGCCTCTCTTTGTCCTTTGGTTCGTCAACTTTCGGCCGCAGATAATCCCACTCGTCCGATTTTGGATCCCCCTGACTTGGAAGTCCTTTGTTAAGCTGGGGGTTTTCTTCCAATACCTGATTAACGAATCCTTCAAGCATTTCAATGATAAATTCGCGGGTGGAATCGTTACTGCATGTGTCAAAATGATTTGCACCGGGGATGACCAGAGTTCCATCATTTACCAATGAATATTCGATTGAATTTCCCGGCAAAATACTAAGACTATCCCCTATTACCTCGGGGAGTAGGGCCCCATCGGGACATGGAGGTGGATCAATCATCACCAACATATCGATAGTCCGACCACCTCTTGCCAATCCTTTTGCCAAATGCCTCGCGCCCACTGCCCCCGCACCATGAGTGATTACAACCACGCGGGCAGCCTCTGATTCACCTGGCAGTTTTTTCATCCAGTCCGCCAAGGTTTGCACATTCCACCCCCAGCCATAGTAGGTGGAGGGGAACCCGGCCTCTCGGATGTGATTATGCAAATCCTGAAAATGGCCAGAGTCTATTGGGTCGAATCCATTCAGAAAGACAACATGCACCTTGCTTCTTGCTTCAATAAGGCCATACCTATCAGGATCCAGCTGGTTCCTGGCAAGTTCTTGGGGATATTTTGTCGCAATCTGACAAGCGGGGACCATAACCCCACAAAACGCCAGAAAAGCCCATCTTTTAAAACCTGACACGCCCATGCCGATTCTCCCAAGGGAAAACCATGAAGTTTCCACTTGAAAGGATTTATCGGCTTCTGATGGTTATACCGGTTAGTCAATCGCTTTGTTTACCCTGCCTTTGTAAACCAAAGGCTGCCCTCGAAGCACAGACTGACATTCCTGATGACAAAGACCAAGAGCCTCGCGTGCGAGGACAGGGCAAAGTTCCTCCGGAGAAACACCTTTTTTTATTCCATCCACGGCACATTGGATTTCCCGGGTGAAAGCATCCACCGGGTCGGAGGAAAATGATAGTTTTGGGTTATGTGCCTTCCCGTCCTTGGTATAAACCGTCAATGGAATACCCGCTGATGAGTAGGCAACCGTTGCTTTTTCAAATTGAAGGTCAAAGCCGTGTTGAAACGCCCGTCCTGGCATGGCAATCGCCCCGCTGGTGGCGGATAGAGCAGGGCCGTTGTCCCCATAAATGTAATTTGTGGAGATATACTCAACTACATCCTGATTATTTGCGACCCCAATTGAGGAAAGCCTGCCAGGCATTCCCGCCAAAAGCCCCAAAAAGTGGGTGTCATGTATATGCAGATCGATAACGGGACCGCCTGTTTTGGAAGCATCCCCAATGTCGGAAGACCACTGCGGATTTGAAATTAGCCTTTCAAACCGTCCTGCAACCAACCTTCCATAGGTGTTTTTTCGAGCCAACTTTAGGACAAAATCAAATTCGCTGAAGAATGGCAAGACATGGGCGACCATGAGAAGTTTGCCCATCTTCTCGGCTGTATCAATCATTTTATCCGCTTGTGCCGCAGAAAGGGCGATCGCCTTTTCCACCAGGACATGTTTACCCGCCTTTAAGGCGGCAATAGCCATTGGAGCATGTTGATCTGTCGGCGCACAAATATCAACCATATCAATGTTCGGATCACGAATCATTTCCTGAAAATGGGCGTAAGGCTTTACCCCTTTCAAGTCCATTTGATCCCCCTTGGGACCAAAGTTACCCTGGATACTCCGCCAGTCCCCGGAAAGCTTTTTGGCGTCCCGACTACAAATCGAGGTAACCTTTGCTCCTTTCACCTTTTGGGTGGCAAGAAAATGGATCATCCCCATAAATCCAATACCTGCCAACCCGATTCTTACCATTTTTTCACCTTTTCATTCAAAACTCAGGGGAAATCAGAACCCTGAATCCCCACAAACCAATGTGAAACCCGAAGCGATTACAAAAATCCTATGGGATCCCAGAGCCTGCGCCCTCTTGAAATACCTCTCTTTAATGGTCCAGAAATGGGAAGTTTCTGGAGGTTCCCCCAAACATCATGGCAAACAACCCGGAACTCGGTTAAGGAAATATTTGGATCAGGAATCCACAATTCCGATTTTATTTTC
>CAWUOD010000696.1:0-2229 GCA_963923115.1 uncultured Singulisphaera sp. | reverse complement strand
CGGACGGTGTCGCCTTTGTGGAGGAGTTTGACCCGTTGTTCATTGGGAACGGAGTTGGGATCGTCCTGTTTGTCATCGTCCCAAACCGAGAAGATGGCCAGGTGCTTTTTATTGGCCAATTCCTGGATGCCGAAGTATCCCTTGTTCCAGCCAATGGCGCAAAAGTAGGTCCCCGGGGCGGACTTTTGAATCGTCACTTCGTTGTAAAAGGCGATCGCATCCTTGCCCGGATAGGCCAGGTGAACCGACCGGCAGGCCCGATCCTTGAGTGATTCATCGGAGGGGGCCAAAAGGATGGCGGCAAGAAGAAAAGGGGTCATGAGGGGGTTTTTCCGTGGCGGTTGGAGAGCTTTTCAATGTTCATTTGGGCCACTTCGGAGAGGGGCACATCCAGCTCGCGGGCCAAGGCGGCGCAATACCAGAGCACATCTCCCAGTTCGTCCAGGATTTTGGCTTTGCGGTCCGCCGTGAGGCTGCCAGCGTCATCCCGGATGATTTTTTTGAGCTGATTGGCAACTTCGCCCGCCTCCCCGGCGAGGCCCAGGCCGACATAGCCGAGGGCGGTTTCACGGGGATAAGCAGCGAAAATCGCGGTTTTTCTTTGGTATTCGTCAATGGCGTTGGTGTTCATGGAGATATTGTCCGAGGAAAATTCCCGCCCGACCAGTTGAAATGTTTATCGATATCCCGGGAATAGGAAGATAGGGGCGACTTGGCTCATAAATTTGGCCCTCCTCCCCCTTACCACATTTCCCTTTGTGTCACGGCAGGGTCCGCCCATGTTCCGGTTTTTGCACGCGGCTGATCTCCACATGGATAGTCCTCTCAAGGGTTTGTCGCAATTCAATCCGGACCTTGCCGAAAAAGTTTGCAAAGCCAGTCGTCTTGCTTTGGATAATCTGATTCGGGTTGCAAAGGATCAAAAGGTTGCTTTTGTGATCCTTGCCGGGGACATCCTTGACGGGGCGGTGCGCGATCAGGGGACGATCCAGTTCCTTCTCAGCCGATTGGGAGAGTTGGCCCAATCGATTCCCGTCTATCTGATCCGGGGCAACCATGACGCCCTAAACAATCCGGGCGCCAATCTCGTCTGGCCGAAAAATGTTCACGAATTCAAAGGCGACAAGGCGACGACCGAGCGTGTGAAAGATTTGCCTGTCGCGATCCATGGTCAAAGTTTCGCCAGCCAGGCGACCACAGAGAATCTGGCGGCGGCGTATCCGGAAGCGGTGGTTGGGCATTTCAATATTGGCATCCTGCATACTTCACTTGTCGGGGGGGAGGGCCACGACACCTATGCTCCTGTGACTCCGGAGCAGCTCAAATCCAAAAGGTATGACTATTGGGCCCTGGGCCACATTCACAAACGGGAAATGGTTCGTGAGGGGGACCCCTGGATTGTCTTTCCGGGGAATATTCAGGGGCGATCGATCCGGGAAACCGGACCAAGAGGGTGCGCGATTGTGACGGTCGATGATTCCCTCCGGGCGAGGGCGGAGTTTGTCGACCTCGATGTTGTCCGTTTTCATGAGATGAAGGTCGATCTTTCGGGGATGGAACTTTTGGAGGATTTGACGGAGCGCGTGCGCCAGGTGGCGGAGGGGATTACAAGGTCGGGAACGGTATCCGTCGCCCGGGTGCGTCTTGTCGGCACCACAAAACATGCGGGTGCCCTCGCGGCCAATCGCGATCTGGATGGCACGGTTCGCCAAATCCTTTCCGGTTTGGGGATCAGCCTCGAAAAGCTGAAAATCGAATGTCGCGAACCCGAGGCGCGGGCGGAAGGTGCGGATGAGGCCGAGGAAATGTTTGGCGCGGTGGCGAGGGGATGGCAAAGTGACCATGAACCGCTCAAACGGATTCTTGACGCGGACGCGGAATTTCAGGCCCTGGGGAAAAAGTTGGGAAATGCCTTGTCGGATCAGGAAATCGAGGATCTCCTAAATCCGGAGGATATTTTACCCGGGTTGGAGCAACATTTAAAAGCCCTTTCAGCAAAGCCATAATATTCGGAAATTTTCTTTATTGATATCCTCCAATTCTTGAAATTAACCAAAAAAGGAAAGCCCCATGCGATTTAAAGAGATCCAGTTTGAAAAAGTCGGCCCGTTTACAGACACCACCCTGGCATTCAATAACCAGGCGAAGTTACACCTGATCCATGGGCCCAATGAGGCGGGAAAAAGTTCCGCGCTCAAACAGATGCTCGCGTTCCTGTTTGGTTTCGAA
>CAWUOD010000695.1:0-2234 GCA_963923115.1 uncultured Singulisphaera sp. | reverse complement strand
GTCAGATGTGTATAAGAGACAGACAAACATCATTATCGAGCCTTTGGACCAGGTCTATGTGGGACAAACCAGGCGATCGGTTTGGCAAAAATGCCTCCCCCCTTGGCTTCAGGGGTTCTTTGAAAAAACCGAGCCGGCACCGGGACTGGAGCCTTTGGACGATTTTGTGGAATTGGCGGGCCAGGTCATTCCCGACATAGGTCCCGAGGCGCCACCCTTGCCCGGCCAACCCAAACCCTGATTGCCAAACAATTTTGTCACAAAACAGATCGCTCAATTTTTTATTTTTTTGATCATTTTATTCGTTATTTCCAAGAAAACCATGAAGCACTTCGTCGGCCACCGGTCGCGGACACGACCAAACCAGGAAAAATAGGGCCTGGCGGGCCCAGCGCTGAACCGGATGGGGAGCGACAAAACCGCTCCCCTTGGAAAGGAGGAGCGCCGCCTGTGTGCATTGAAGCGCCGTGCGCGTGCACCCGGCCCGAAACTTCAAAGCATCCTCCGGGGACGGGGCCGAAGCGACCATTTCCCGGAGAATTCCCCGCGAATCGGCGCGAATCCGGTCGAAATGTTGAAAAACCGGCAAGACCTCCGGGCGGGTTTGGGCCTCAACACCCAGCCAGTCAATCGCCGCACCCGCAAGCCCCAAAGCCAGACAAGAAGTCTCCAGCCCGCCTCCACCCATTTTTCCCAAAAGCTGATGCCCCGGACCGGCAAGAAGGTCCTCCCGGGAGAGAAATACACCATCACAGCGGATCTCACTTGTACACGATCCCGCCAGAGCGGAAAGCGGCATGGGGGGACCAACTGTCACCCCGGGAGCTTCCAGGGGCAGGACAAAAAGGATTTGTTCCCCACCCGTTTTGTCGTTTGAAATCACCGCTCCGGCGACAACAGCCTGGGCTCCGACCCCGCCTGTAACCCATGGGATCACACCATCAATCTGAAATCCCCCATCCACGGATTTTGCCAACAGCGAGGGGGCGCAGTGTTGCCTCGAGGTCGTGATTTGGGAGATTCCAATCGTTAAATATCCCAATCCGCGGGCGGCATCGGGCAAATATTTCTGTTGGGATTTTTTGGGACCTTTGAGAATCCAGCGGATGGCGGCTTCCCGTTGGGACAACAAAAACGCGGTCGTCAGACAATTCGAGGCAAGGACTTCATTTCCACGCATCTGATCAAGGGTCGAAAGTCCCCTTCCGCCAAATTCGGCGGGGATCGACCAGGCAAGCACCCCGCCCTTTCCCAGGATCTCCCATGAGGCAACCGGCCACATCGCTTCCCGGTCGGCCCCTTCTGCCAGGGGGCGAAGGGATTTGAACACCTCAAGGTCTGCTCCGGGATCGCTCATGGTGTTCCACCAAAACCAACCTTCGAAAAAGTCGTTGACTAGCAAATAAACGGCAATCCGAAAACAGCATCAAAACGGAGGCAAAAGACCCATTAACGCCTTGGTTGACTCGGTCAACTCGAAAATATTGGCGCCCTGGGCGGTGATGTATCCGCCAAAACCCGCGGAAGCCAGTCGGATCATCAATTCTTCCCATCCCACATCGCCTGTTCCGGGAATCGTCTCTTGTGCCTGGCTTAGGAGCCAATCCCGTCCGGAAAGAAATAGACCCCGATCAGGAATTATGTTACCCTGGGAGAGGAAGTGGTCGGGGCGTCGGCCCGCGGCCAATTGGGTGGCGGGATCCCACACCACGCCCAACTCCCCAAAGGAAGCATCCCGGATTCGCGCCAACAGATCCACTGTGTCGAAGGAACCCGGATCCAGCAATGGGAGAAGTCCCTGTCTGGCCGCCAATCGGGTCAGAAATTCAAGCGACTCATCCAGCACCAATGTGCGCGAACGGGGATCGCTTAATGGTTTTTTCAACCTTATTTCTCCGCCCAAAAGCGCGGAAAGACGGGGGGGCTCGGGTGCCTTGGGAGCATCGGGGGCCCTGACCGGATCCCCGGAGGGAAGAATCAGGGAGGTGGCTCCAAGATCCGCTGCCAATCGCGCCAGATCATTGATCCGGGACAGGCGCTCCTCGTGGTTTTCGGGCTCGTCAAGGGATTTGCGCAGTCCCGAGCCAAGCGCCACAAGCGGAACCTCCCGGGAACGAAAAACCGACAAAATCTCACGCCGTCCGGTTTGGGATAGTTTTCCGGGTTCGATGGCGCCGCCGATATCCAGACGCGCGCCGCATGCACCCAAAGGAGCAAGATGATCCAGAATATCC
>CAWUOD010000694.1:0-2236 GCA_963923115.1 uncultured Singulisphaera sp. | reverse complement strand
TTTTCCCTGCTGGGCGCATCAAAGGTGGTCATTGTCGGATGGGGTGAGGAACGCTTCCAGTAGGTGTACATCGACCTTCTGAATAGTTTTTCTCCCTTGTCCTGGACATATTTCGACAAATTGGTGTCGAGGGCAACATCCTCCCAGATATTGGGCGGTTGATAGGGTTTCACGCTCGGTCCGCCGATTTTTTCGTAGTAAAGACCCGAAACAAAAAGCGCCTGGTCCCGGAGGAATTCGCCTTGGAGGCGAAAACGCGGGCCACGCCCCAATAGACGATTAAGTGGATCTTTTTCAAGGTGTTGGGAGGGAATACGGGGATCCTGGCAATAGGTCTCGCTGGTGACGATCGCCTTGACCATTCGCTTGATGTCCCAGCCACTCTGGATGAAATCGACCGCCATCCAGTCGAGCAGTTCCGGATGACTGGGCATTTCCCCCTGAAGGCCAAAGTCTTCGGCCGTCCGGACAAAACCATCTCCCATAAACAGACCCCAAAGGCGATTGATCATGACCCGCGCGGTGAGGGGATGTTCCTCGCGGATCAGCCACTGGGCCATGCCAAGTCGATTGGCGGGAGCGCCCTTGGGCAGATCGCCAAGAACCGCCGGGACGCCTGGTTCCACCAACCCATCCTTTTTGGGCTGGTCGTATTGTCCCCGATTGAGGATGAAGGTCTTGCGCATCTGGTCCTTGGGCAGATCTTCCATGATCATGACCGAACTGACGGAACGGGCCGCTTTTTTGAGCGCGACCATTTTCTGTCCCAGCGCCTTGACCCGGTTGGCATGGGCCTTGTCGGTTGCCTTGAGATACGCTTCGACAAGGGTCGCTTTTTGTTCGGCGGTTCGCTTGTCCGAGGGAATCATCAGAATTGCGGGGAGGGGAGACTCCGCGACCTGATCGGGCTCGATCACACCCTTCCAGAGTCCGAGATTGTCGATTTCACCCTTGTAGCGGGCGCCATCGCCCCGGCCACCCAGCCGAAGAGGCGTATCGGAAACGGAGGTGTTTCGAAGGTTGTCATTCATCACCTCGTTTTCCTGAAGTTTCCCATCGACGAATATGCTGATCCCCTTGGCTTTTCCCGAACCATCGTGACGGATGACGATCTTGTGCCAATTGTCGGGAGTGATCGGATTTTTGGCATACACCTTGAGGGCGTTGTCGGACCATCGATGAATCAGGTGCAAGCCGGGACGCTGGCGATCCAGACCCAGATCAAAACCCCGGAAGTCTTTTTCGTTGTTCATGCGGGTGAGCAAAAAGCCGCCCCCATCCTTGGGGATTTTGGTCCACCATGAGAAGGTAAATGGCTGGTTCCAATCCAGTTGGGGACCGCCTTCGAACTCAAGGAGCGTGTTCCCTTCGAGATTGACCCCGGCGCCGTTTGGCCTTTTGGCATCCTTGAGGCGCCCCTCGACGGCATGACCAATGGTTCCCGAGCTGGAGACCAAAAACTCGGCGCGATCTTTTTCCCCAAGGGAAAGGAAGAAGAGCGATTCGGCGGGTTTCGGGTTGGTCCCGTCTGGAATTTTTTGTTTGGCGACCCATTCGGCAAAACCCTTTGAGGCGGCGGCCTTTGTTCGGATATCCGCGATCTCTTTAAAAGCTTTATCCTTGTCCGTCTGCACCAATGCCCGTTTGGCTTCGGCTTCGGGATCAAAAATTTCCACCAGCGGTGCCTGGTTGCCGTTTCGCGTTTGCATTCCAGGGTCTTTGGTGTTGTTGAAAAACGCATAGAAGCGGTAGTAATCTTTTTGGGAGACGGGATCGTATTTGTGGTCGTGACACTGGGCGCATTCCAGACTCATGGCAAGCCAGGTGCTTGAGGCGGTCTTCACACGGTCGACGACATAGTCGACCCGGAACTCTTCGGGAATCACGCCGCCTTCGTCGGTCGTGGCGTGGTTGCGGTTGAAGCCCGAGGCGACCTTTTGTTCGACGGAGGCGCCGGGGATCAGGTCTCCCGCGAGCTGTTCGAGGGTGAAGCGGTCGTAGGGCATATTGGTGTTGAAAGCGCGGATGACCCAATCGCGCCATCCCCACATGTCACGAGGTCCATCGGCATGGTAGACGCTCGAATCGCCATACCGGGCGAGGTCCATCCACATAAGCGCCATCCGCTCGCCATAGCGGGGCGACGCCAACAAACGATCCACCGCGCGCTCATAGGCTTGAGGCGAATTGTCATTGAGGAAAGCGGAAAGTTCGGCGGGCGAGGGGGGGACACCTG
>CAWUOD010000693.1:0-2238 GCA_963923115.1 uncultured Singulisphaera sp. | reverse complement strand
CATGGAGGACAAACGCGCATAGAAGTTGATTTTGACGATGCACCTGTTGGGAATTGGATCCAGACAGGTTTGGAGCTTTCCCGGCTTGAGTATTCGGATGCAACCCATTGTGTCCTTCACTCTTCCTCATTGATTGAGTCTCTTCCAAAAGTTTTGGAGGCCGCAAAGATTTCCGGTAATACGATTCAAGCCATTCGCACCCATCAACCCACTCTTGAGGATGTTTTCGTCGCATTGACCGGTCGACACCTTCGTGATGAAGGGAGTGGATCATGAATGAAATCCGGCAGAAAAAATCCCTATTCGCCAATCCATTATTTCAATTGGTTTTAACGCGTCTTTTGGAATTTATTCGAGAGCCCCAAGCGGTTTTTTGGGTCTATTTCTTTCCACTTTTGATGGCGTTTTCCCTTGGGATTGCCTTCAGGGAAAAACCTGCGGAGGAAATAAAGGTTTGTCTTGGGCCAAAACTGGACGAGGAAACGCTTAAATCCCTTGATAAAGCGTCCGGATTTGCCATTTCCCATGATACCCTGCAAAAAGGATTGGACCTTTTGCGAAGGGGGCGGGTGGATGCGGTTGTTGAAGCTGATCCCCAAAATGGGGTTGGCAAAATTCGAATTCATACGGATCCAACACGCCCGGAATCGGCATTGGCCAAGGCAAAGATTGAGGTTCAGTTGGCCAGGGCAAATCAATCGGGAATGGGGCCAATTCCAGAGGTGCCTCTCGATCTGGGAGGCCTTCGGTACATCGATTTTTTGATTCCCGGTTTGTTGGGAATCAACCTTATGGGTGGCGGGCTTTGGGGGGTGGGTTATGCGCTTGTTGACCTTCGTGTTCGCAAGCTTTTGAAAAGGTTTGCGGCTACCCCACTCAAGGTTCGGGATCTGCTAATTAGCATGGCTATTAGCCGGTTTATCTTTACGGCCGGTCAAGTCATTATCCTTTTGGGGGCCTCCTGGCTTGTTTTCGGAGTTCAAGTCAGGGGGAGTATTTTTGAGTTTTGTTTAATAATCGGTTTGGGTGGTTTTAGCTTTCTCGCCCTTGGACTTTTGGTCGCTAGTCGGGCCTCCAAGTATGAAACCGTAAATGGCATTATGAATTTGGTGATGCTTCCCATGTATGTTTTTTCCGGAGTTTTTTTCTCTGCCGAAAGGTTCCCCGAGGTGATTGGGCCAGCGATCAGACTCCTGCCCCTTACGGCTTTAAATGATTCCTTGCGTGCTATAATGAACGATGGGCGATCTATTTCAAGCTTGGGTGGCGAGATATTAATCCTGATACTCTGGACGGCAGGTGCGTTGATACTTGCGATTCGACTTTTCCGTTGGAGATAACGCCCCTTCTTTTCCTCGCCGGGGTTATGCCCTAAAAAACAAGTTGGTTATTCGATTTTTCAGGAGTTCCGGCCTTGGCCCTAATCGTTCAAAAATTTGGCGGATCAAGTGTTGCAAACGCGACAAGGGTAATGGCTGCCGCAAGAAAGGCCATTCGCGCAAAACAGGCAGGAAATCAGGTTATTGTCGTTGTTTCTGCCCGGGGTGACACCACCGATGAACTGATCGAATTGGCTGGGGAAATCACGGAAAATCCCCCTGCTCGTGAAATGGACATGTTGCTTGCAACAGGGGAACAAATCTCCATTGCGTTATTGGCAATGGCAATTGCCACCCTGGGTGAAAAAGCGGTAAGCCTTACCGGTGCCCAGGTCGGTATCGTTACCGATAGCACTCACACGAAAGCCCGAATTCGGAGCATTTCTACAAACCGTATGCGCAAGGCCCTTGCCGAAGGGAATATCGCCATCGTCGCGGGATTTCAAGGAATCGACGAACAGGAAAACATAACCACTTTGGGGCGGGGGGGCTCGGACACTACTGCCGTGGCCCTTGCGGCCGTGATGAAAACTGAAGGAGTTGAGGGGAACAAAGTCGAGTGTGAGATTTACACCGATGTGGATGGTGTATACACCACGGATCCCCGACTTGTTCCGGAGGCCCGGAAACTCGACTTCATCAGTTATGATGAAATGCTCGAGCTCGCCTCGGTTGGGGCTGGTGTCATGCATAGCCGAAGCATCGAATTTGCTCGTAAATTTGATGTGCCCGTGATGGTTCGTTCAAGCTTTTCGGACTCCGAGGGAACCTGGATCCTTCCAGAACGCCCCTGGATGACCAAAGACCCTGTTCGGGGTGCGGCTCTTGTAAAGCTGTCTCTTATACACATCTCCGAGCC
>CAWUOD010000692.1:0-2240 GCA_963923115.1 uncultured Singulisphaera sp. | reverse complement strand
ACACAAGGAGTATCGTCGGCAGCGTCAGATGTGTATAAGAGACAGCTATATGGCGGTCCTTTTGCGAAATCCTCATCAGGTGATGGCAATGAGGGCCCAGCCAAGGGAAAACTGGCCTGACCGAATTTGGCTCGACATGGAGCATTCCAAGGACCTTAGGGCCATAATTGATGATCCCGAGTTGGAAGTTTTACCCTTGGGTGTCGCCGGTCCCCGGATTATCAAACCTGGTGAGGAGGGACTAATTCGCGCAGTCCTCAGGAATCCAAACCTTCCGGTGCTCGTCCGCAATCTGGCGACTTGGGAGATTGCCAAAGAGTTGGGTTGTCGGGAATTGATTGGGGATTTTTCCCTAAATTTGGCCAATTCGATTTCTGCTGACAAATTTCTTGCGATGGGGATGACTCGGGTTGTCGCGGCCCATGATTTACATTTCTCGGAATGGTCGAAAATAGCGGAGGCGGTAGGGGGATTCCGGTTTGAGGCAATCGTTCATTTTCCAATGCCCATGTTTCATATGGAACATTGTGTGTATGCTGCCTTCCTGTCATCCGGGCACGATTACACCGATTGCGGAAGGCCTTGTGAGGCACACAAGGTTAGGTTGCGGGATCGTGCAGGTTCTGATTTCCCTGTCCTTGTGGACGCAGGATGTCGAAACACGGTGTATAACGAAGTTGCCCAGTCTGCCCTTGAATATATTCCTGGAATGAAACGACTTGGAGTGGAGTGGTTCAGGCTTGAGTTTCTGCACGAAAGCCCTGAACTTATTCTTAAAACATTATCGGTTTACAAGGATGTTATTTCCGGTTTTAAAGACACAAAATCAGCCTGGAAGGAGGTCAGGGCAAACAACCAGTTTGGCCTGACCAGGGGAACACTTCGTCTCCTTTAATTTCTAGGCAGGCTTCTATTGTTGAAAAATCTCTACCGGTCGGCTTTCCCTGGCTGATTGCGCCAGGGCATCCAAAACCGAGATTGTCCTATAGGCATTTCTTCCACATGGCACGCTATTTGACTTTCCAAGTATTTTTCTTGCAAGGTTATCGATCAGGCAAGCAATTTGGTCATGACCGGGCAGGGTTCCGAGTTCCCGACCGCCATCGGAAAACTCGATCTCGTAGCTTGCCTCCGATTCGGGAAGCCACATTTTGGGAATCCTGATAATGCCCTTTTCGCAAACAATTTCCAAGTTCATCCTAAGAGGATTTGTGAAACCGCAATCAAATGTGGCCATCCGTCCATCCGCAAACTCGAGGATACCCGCCATCTCGAGATCGACACCATACTTCAAATCGGCTCGGGCAGTTGCCCGGACAGGTTCCTCGCCAAATGCCCAGCGAATACCGTATACCGGATAACAACCAACATCCAACAAGCTTCCACCGCCCATTTCGGGTTTGAGCCTGATGTTGTTTGGATCGATGGGGTCCATGGAAAATGTAAATGAACCATGGGCTCTTTTGACATTTCCAAGTCGTCCGGAGTCCAATATTTCACGGAGCCTTTGGGTCCGTGGATGATGAGGCCACATAAATCCATCCATCAGAACAACATTTTTGGTTTTACAATAGTCAAAAAGGGCTTTGGCCTCTTTTGCGGAAGGACAAAGGGGCTTTTCGCAAAGAATGTTCTTGCCATGATCCGCGGCAAGTCGGGAATATTTATCGTGGAGGTGATTGGGAAGAGGATTGTAAATCACATCAATTCCAGGATCGGCTATGAGTTCCTCGTAGGAAGCAAAATGGCGCGGAATATTCCAAAACTTTGCAGCCTCCGCGCTTTTTTTTGCATCCCTGCTTGCAATTCCAGCCAATTCCGCATGGGCGGTTCTCGCAAAAGATGGAAACACCCTGTCATTGATTTTTGCGACACCAAGAACACCAAAACGAACTTTTTTCATAACCAATCCTCACTTCAATTCCTAAGTCTTTTCTATGGAAGTACCGGCCGCTTGGGCTTGGCCCATTTGTTGCTTTTTGGGAATAAAGATGAGGATCGACATAAGGGAATTGATCTTAAACGATAGCGACCTATTTCGGCTTCTGGAATGGGTTACAGCCGACCGGGCCGACCTGAAACTGAACTCCGCGGGATTTACTTCACAAGGCGTTATTACAAAAGGAAACCTAAAGACTCCCCTGGGAATTCTCTCCTATGAGATGCTTTGGTGCCTTTCCCTTGACGGGGGTGTGGCTGTCTCTTATACACATCTGACGCTGCCGACGATACTCCTTGTG
>CAWUOD010000691.1:0-2243 GCA_963923115.1 uncultured Singulisphaera sp. | reverse complement strand
CCCTGAATTCCCTCCAGGAAGAATTCGACCTGACTTACATTGTTTCCGGGGAAGTAAAGTCCCGGTCGCAAATTCGAAGTGAAAATGTAAAGATCTATCACCCGGACCCACAGGAAGCCAGAAAGCACCACGGCCTGTTCAATGTGCTTTCCTGGAGACATCGGAACAAATCCAAATCTTTCCAGTTCAGGTTGAAAAGGGTATACGGGCTGAATTTTGATTTGCCCAGGGAATTCAGTTTCCTTCGAAAAATGAAGCGGGTTGCCGGGACCCTTTTTGCCTGGGCCAAAAACAATCTGGTTTTAAGATGTTTGGGAAACCCGTTGGTTTTTCGATGGTATTTCAAGCGAGCCAGGGAATCGCTGAAGCCTAATGAGGGACTAAAAAAGGCCATCCAAGATGTTGGTCCCGATTTGGTAATATTTCCTTCTAGTGCCTTTGATCCTGACGGTAATGATCTCCTGGATATTTGTTCAAAGGACAGAATCACGACGCTTTTTTTAATTGACAATTGGGACAATTTGAGCAGCAAGACGATTATGTGGTTGCAACCAACCCATATTGCTGTTTGGGGGGAGCAAAGCAAAAAGCATGGAATTGAAATTCAAGGAATAGATTCAGAGAGGATCCATCTCCTTGGGACACCTCGCTTCGAGAAGTATTTCAGAACAAGGAATACGCCTCTCCAATCCCATTTCGAATTTCCCTACATTCTTTTTGTCGGGACATCTTTGGCATTTGACGAGATTGGAGCCTTGGAGGTCTTGAATCAAACCATAGAGGAAAATCCCGATTTGTTCGGGAATACCCGAATCGTCTACAGGCCGCATCCTTGGCGACTTGGAAAGGATATCCTTCAGGAGGGAGTCCTAAGCCTGATTGAGATCGATCCCCAAGTTAAAGGGTCGTACCTAACTAAAAATAACTCAACCGATTTTCAGCCGGATCTGAACTACTATCCTTCCCTTTTGCAAAACGCCGAGTTGGTTATTGGCGGTCTGACTTCGATGCTGATTGAAACTATGATATTCCGGAAAATTTTCCTTGCGGTTGTCTATGACGACGGAAAGAACCTCACCAGCCAGCATAACGCCCTGAAATGGTACACCCATTTTGAAGGCATTGAAGAAATTCCAAATGCCCGTTTCTGTAAGGATAAAACTCAGCTTGGGGAAATGTTGAAGAGCTACTGGAAGGAAAGGCAGGAAGTTGTGCCAGACCAAGTGGAACTGTCGAGGCAATATTATCTTTATTCGGATGATACCCCCTACCGTGACAGGTTACTTGCAATATGCAGGGATGTAATGTCAGGAAAAGGAACCGGGTGTTCGCTGCAAGCGGAAGAAAAGGTTGATTGCAGCCAGGGATCAGGCCAGGCACAGATAAGTAAAAAACTATAATAACTGGAGTTTAAAGTATGCTGGAAAACTCATCCATCTTGATTACTGGGGGAACTGGTTCATTCGGCAAGAAATTTGTTGCAACAGTCCTTGAAAGATTTCCCTCGGTCAAAAGGTTGGTTGTCTTTTCTCGGGATGAGTTAAAACAGTATGAGATGTCCCAGGAGTTCCCGGACATCCAGTTTCAAGCTATTCGCTATTTCATCGGCGATGTCCGTGACAAGGACAGGTTGAAAAGAGCCCTCGAAGGTATCGACACGGTGGTCCATGCAGCCGCTCTCAAGCAGGTGCCAGCCGCTGAGTACAACCCTTTTGAATGCATCAAGACCAATGTCCTCGGGGCGCAGAACCTCATCGAGGCCATCCTGGACACACCCACCGTGAGACGGGTTGTCGCCTTGTCCACCGACAAGGCCGCCGCGCCGATCAACCTGTATGGGGCCACGAAGCTCTGTTCGGACAAGTTGTTTGTCGCTGCCAACAATATGAAAGGCCTCCGCGATCTGAAGTTTAGCGTGGTCCGTTATGGCAATGTCATGGGTTCAAGGGGTTCCGTGATTCCCTTTTTTTTGCAGAGGCGCAAAACAGGCGTGTTACCCATAACACACCCGGAAATGACGCGTTTCAACATCACCCTGGAGGAGGGGGTGGAGATGGTTCTCAGGGCTCTGGAAAACGCCTTGGGTGGAGAGATTTTCGTGCCACGGATTCCATCGTACCGGATCACGGAATTGGCGGAAGCGATTGGGCCGGAATGTGAAAAGCCGATGGTTGGAATCCGGCCTGGAGAAAAGCTGCATGAAGAGATGATCACTTTCAGCGACAGTCCTACTACCCTTGAAA
>CAWUOD010000690.1:0-2245 GCA_963923115.1 uncultured Singulisphaera sp. | reverse complement strand
CTCACCCAAACCGGAGGCACCGGAACCATTGCCTGGGCCATCAGCGCCGGATCCCTGCCCAATGGACTGACCCTTAGCCCCAACGGCCTTATCTCCGGACAACCCACCGCCACAAGCGTGAACTCCTTCACCGTCTCAGCCACCGATAGCCTCGGAAACATCGGCTACCGCCAATACACCCTCACCGTGTCCACAAATCCACTACCCCCCTTGGGAACACCCAATATCGTCGCCGCTTCCGCCTCCGGATTGGGACTCGTCACCGTCTACAACGCAAACGGAACACCACGATCCACATTCCACACCTATGGAACCGCCTATCTGGGCGGCGTCACCGTCGCCCAAGGCGATGTCGATGGCGATGGAACCAACGACCTGATCACCGGCACAACCTTTGGCGCAACACCACATGTCAAAGTCTTCAACGGCAAAACCCTCGCCGTCATGCAATCCTTCTTCGCTTACGCACAATCCTTCACCGGCGGCGTCAATGTCGCCGCGGGAGATGTCAACGGCGATGGACATGCCGATATCATCACCGGCGCCGGACCAGGCGGCGGCCCACATGTCGAAGTCTATAACGGAACAAACGCACAACTCATCGACTCCTTCTTTGCTTATAGCCAATCCTTCAAAGGCGGCGTACATGTCGCCGCAGGAGATCTCAACAGCGATGGAAAAGCAGATATCGTAACTGGCGCCGGCGCCACAGGCGGCTCCCATGTCAAAGCCTTTAGCGGCGCCAATCAGTCCACTCTCCTCTCCTTCATGGCTTACAACTCCCAATTCACCGGCGGTGTAACCGTCGCCACAGGCGATGTAAACGGTGATGGCCATGCCGACATCATCACGGGACCAGGCTTTGGCGGCGGCCCACATGTCAAAACCTTCAACGGACAAACTGGCACCCAATTGGCCTCGTTCTTCGCCTTTGGTCAATCCAGCACCGGTGGAGTCAATGTCTCCGCCGCCGACCTCAACAACGATGGCAAAGCCGACATCATCGCGGCAATCGCAACCGGCGGTTCACAAGTCTCCACTTTCGATGCAGTGACTCTCGCACTCATCCAATCCTTCCAGGCATTCAGCCAGCATGTCGGCGTGAGCGTTTCCGGCAAATAAAACCAACTGGGGGCGGCTTCCTTTGACAGGAAGCGGCCCACAAAAAAACAGGGGGGAATGCTCCCATCCATTGTGGCGCATTCCCCTTATTTTTCGATTCGTTTTATCTTTTGAAAGACGGGCGGATGCCTATTTCCTAGGCCGCAGCAGTGGCATCCTTGCGATCCACAAGAACGCAACCGATCCATGGAGGCATTCCCCTGGAATGTTGGCGGGCCTGGGCCTCAAGGGGTGTCGTTTCCCAAAGACTTACCGAGGCCACCCAGGTCCAACCCTGGCACTGGGCCGACCAGAATCGCGCCAGGGGATCGGTCTTTGAAGAGATCGAGGAGACCACCACCAGACCGAACCGCTGCCGGATTTCCTGGGCCACTCCGTGAATACTCCGGGTCGCGAACCAGGTTCCCTCGGGATGGTAATCATCGCCACGGGGAATGCGGGTCACCAGGGGATTTCGACCAGGGATGAGAATCTCCTCCAAATCCACCCGGCCCCAAAGCAGGTCTTGCCAACCCGGACCTGGAGAATGAATGCCACCATCCATTGGCGCGTCAATTTCCAGGCAGGCCACTGGTCCATGCTGGCGGGAAATCGAATCAATGATTTCCTCCATCACGGTTTTAAGCCCCTCGGGGGTCAAACCACAATCCCCGGTTCCGGGACTCAGGAAAAGCCAAGGCGCCAAATCCCCCTGGGAGTGTTGTTGGAGTCTTTCAAGAATTCCACGGATGACAGGGGCGGCGATGGCACCAGAAAAAGCCGAAGGGGCAAAGGTGCTTGCCTGGGCGCCAAGGGGAACCGACGGCTGGCCGGCTGCCGTTTCGGGTGTCGCCCGGTGAACAGGCATTTCCAGGGGTTCCCCGCGATGGATCACTCCGTCCTCTTCGCCTTCTTTTTCCATCGACAAAAGATTAAAGTGTGATCGGAATTTGGGAACCCCGACTCCCGCGGAAACCCGGAATTCGTTCTCTGGCCCCACTTCGACATAAGCCGATCCTTCCCCGGAATCGCCCCAAAGGCTCTCAACCCCGCTTGAATTCGCCAATCCGGAAAACCTGTCGGACAAACCGACCGCCTCGGGAACTTCACCAGTAAAGGATGGAATTTCTGTTTGATCAAATGC
>CAWUOD010000689.1:0-2245 GCA_963923115.1 uncultured Singulisphaera sp. | reverse complement strand
CCCATATATCACATTACCAAACAATTACCCCCTACCCTCATCATTTCAGGAGACAACGATCCCGTTGTCCCCCTCCAACAATCCGAAAGCTTTGTCGCCAAAGCCAAGGTTTTGCGTGTCAAGGATATTCAACTGGTTATTCGTCCCGGAAAAGGACATGGCTGGGGGGATTTTTGGAAATCTAAGGAAGACACGGACGAGTTCGTGCTTTGGTTTGACAAATATTTGAGAGATTAAAAAGCAATTGCACGGGGGAGTTCCGCCGCTTTGAATCAATTCCAACTTTCGCGAAGCTTTCGACCAATACCATTCCCGACCTGCATCAGCGGGTTGCAAACCGGTGGGGCCAATGCCCCGGATCGATTTTCCGCCCATCAAACCGGCCAAACGCCAAAACCCGCGCCCAGTGGCGGCGTCATTGTGGGATTATCATACCGGGTGTACCCGTACACTATTTTTCGATTTCAGAAAATCGCGACGACACTCAAGAAAAGCCACAAACCATTATCTTTAAACCACTTCCGTCAATACACCCGGTAGGATTCGAACCTACGACCCCCGGTTTAGGAAACCAGTGCTCTATCCCCTGAGCTACGGGTGCACATTTGGGGAAGACCTGTTGAGCCGCAAGCCCAACCGATTCATTTCCCTTTCCACCATTATCGGGATGGGAAAGGAGCTGTCCAGTACCTTCCTGAACCTCCAATTTCCCCAAAAAAGCCCGGAGAGCCGCCAAAACGGCATCCATCCCAATGGAAATTTCGCTCCCATTCAAAAAACAACCGCAACCTGAAAAGGCCTCCTCAAGGAGGCCAGAAAACCGCCAAACTATTTCACTTCAGGCAACTTGGGCCATTTATTCGCCTCAATCCATTCCCGATGAACCCGGGCTACTTCGCCCATGTATTCGTATTGCCTGTAGGGCCCGGTAGCCTCTTTGAGGTGTTTGAGAGTGCCAGATTTGTCCCGGTTGATTTCCCGCCAAAGTGCGAGGTAAAGGTGGGCATAAAAAGCGGCAAGCTCACGCTGGGGCCCCGCCTGGACCGAATCGACCGCCTTAAGCACATCCGCTTCCTTGGCCTCGTCCTTAAAAAGAGAATAAACCTCCATCAATGGCACGCGGCGGTCCTTGCCGATGGGCAGGATTTTTTTCCGGGCGTTGGGAATTCCCTCCTTGGCCGCGAGACAGAGAAAATGCCAAACGGCGTTTTCGACATCGTTATTATCCACCGACTGGTACCCTTCAAACTGGCGGGCCCCCTCGTCGAATTCACCCGCGTAATAAAGTGCGATACCCCTGCGCCAATGGCCGGGTTTTTCGTTTGGTTTGGCCATGAGATAGGCGTCGAAATCCCGGATCGATCCTTTGATCTCCCCCTGGAAAAACCGGGCCGATCCCCTTCGGTCGATCGCCTCAAGGAGGGAGGGTTGCAGTCCCAGGGCCTTGGTGTATGCCGCCTCGGACTCCTTGTACTGTCCCAAACGGTCGTGGGCGATCCCCTTGTTCATCCATCCTGGAATGGAGTTTGGATCCTCGACGGTCTGGGAGGTCGCTTTTTTCAGCACCGATTCCCACCGCTCTTTTTCGGGGTTTTCACGAACCTTGGCCGCTTCCTGCGCGCGCCCACAAAGGACAAAAGCATTGGCCCCCAAACCCATCGCAAACGCGAGACAAAAAACCGCTGAACGGACTCTCATGGCGTGACTCCCTAAAAACCTGTTGATTTTCCATGCCAACCAAAATCCGGGCGCTCCAAAAGGAAACACCCCAATCAGACAGCCCTCGCGGCCAGGACTCCACAATGGACCGCCGTGGGCAGGACGGCTGGCTGGTCCAGAAAACCGCAATGCCTGAGCATGACGCGATATTCCGCCGCGGAATAGGCCCGCCCCTCCGTGAGCGAAAAGAGCGCCGCGCTGTACAGGGCTATTGGGAGCGGACCATCGAGCGAATCGTCGAGATACACATCATGAATCCAGAGGGGAGTCCGGACATCGACGGATGCCCTGATTTTCTTCAAAAGACTTTCACACTCGGGAATGTCCCAATCATGGAGAATGTTTGACAAAAGCACACCATCATGCCCCTCGGGGACCTTGTCGGCGAACATGTCGCCCGATACAAGATCCATCCTGTTGGCGACGCCGCATTTCGCACCGAATTCCGCCGCGAGACGAAGCACCTCCGCCCGGTCCCAGACCTGTCTCTTATACACATCTCCGAGCCCACGAGACCAGAGAGGAT
>CAWUOD010000688.1:0-2248 GCA_963923115.1 uncultured Singulisphaera sp. | reverse complement strand
GAGGCGGGTTTCACATCGACCTTGGCGACTGTGCTTTTGTCTCCCTTGTCATTGGGAGGCGGGGGGAAAGCGATGAGCGCTCCACTCAAACCACCAGCCATGCAAAGTGCCGCCGCCCAAATCCAACCTTTGCGAGCCTTCATCACCACCTCTTGGACCGGCGTGATGGCACCCTGGGGGTCCATCACGAACTGAATCAAACTCCCTTTAAATTACCGCGCCAGGGGTATTTCTTCCATGAGTCCAAGCAATTCCCGGAAACAGATCGGTGCGAAAAAAAACCGGAATAATCGGGTTCGCCGGGGGGTGGCCTCTTGGCGGTTTGTTGCTCATCACCGAAGATCAACCGGGGATTCCCATTGGATCATCCCTTGCCCTCCTTGTTGGCACTCTCCCACTTCACGAGTCACAACCCATGAAACGCTTTCTTTCCCTGGCGCTGCTTTGCGCATTGTGTCCCGTCCTTATTGCCGCCGATGGGGTCGACCTGATTGGGCCGAATCTTCATGGCTGGAAACTCAAGGGGGATGCAAAAAAGAGCAAATGGAAAATCGGGCTAGCCAAGCAAAACAAGTTCCATCCCGATGCGCTCAACGCCGAAAATCTGGAAAAGGGCGCGGCGCCCGAGCTGGTCAACACCAACCCGCATAGTGTGGACGCCTACTCCGTTACCGAGCATGGCGATTGCCATTTGAGCCTTGAGTTTATGGTTCCCAAGGGATCCAATTCGGGGGTCTATTTGATGGGTGAGTACGAAATCCAGATTCTTGACAGCTTTGGCAAGGAGAAAGTCGGCCCCGGGGATGTGGGCGGGATCTATGGCAACAGCGCCCCAAAAGAGAACGCCGCTTTGGAACCGGGAAAATGGCAGACCATGGAAATCGACTTTGTTGCGCCCAAATTCGAGGATGGCAAGAAAGTCGCCAACGCGAAGGTGCTCAAGCTTTACCTGAACGACAAACTCATCCAGGAGAATGTCGAGATCAAGGGGCCAACCCCATCGGGCCTGACGGGCAAAGAACATGCCAAGGGCCCGCTCCTTCTGCAAGGTGACCATGGCGCCGTGGCGTTTCGCAAGATTCGCCTTGAGGCGAAATAGGCCAATTCCGCCTTAAGGGGTGTGGAATTCTTTCCGCCTTTTGGGGCATCCCCCGGAGATACCAAAGTCCGTTTGCGGGTTCCGTTGTCCCCCGAAGTTCATCAACGGCCTCCTCCGGGGGGCTTGGGGCCCCTAAGATGATGCCATGGATCCAGGAGCATCACGGATGAAGATTTTGCTGGCGAACCCCCGTGGATTTTGCGCGGGAGTCAACATGGCGATCGAGAGCCTTGACCGGGCGCTCGAACTCTTTGGCACACCGCTTTATGTCTACCACGAAATTGTCCACAACCGTCCGGTTGTGGAACGGTTCAAAAAACGGGGCGTGACCTTTGTCGATTCGATCGACGAAATTCCCAACGGTTCGACTGTGCTTTACAGCGCCCATGGAGTGTCCCCGATGATTCGCGAGGCGGCCGCTTCGCGCAATCTCCGGGCGATCGATGCCACTTGTCCCCTGGTGACAAAAGTCCACATTGAGGCCATCAAATTCGCCCGGGAAGGGTATCACATCCTGCTTATCGGCCATGAGGGACATGATGAGGTGATCGGAACCATGGGCGAAGCGCCCTCCAGCATCACTCTTGTCCAGACCGCCGAGGATGTGCCCAATCTCCCCTTTGGCACCGAAGACAAATTGGCTTACCTCACCCAGACAACCCTTTCCGTCGATGAGGCGCAGGGAATCATCCAGGCGATTCGCGCACGCTATCCCCATGTTGTGTCACCCAAAAAGGAAGACATCTGCTACGCCACCCAAAACCGTCAGGAGGCCGTTCGCGAACTGGTTTCCGAAGCGGATCTGGTCCTGGTTCTGGGGAGCAAGAACAGCTCCAACAGCAACAGACTTGCCGAGCTGGGCGCGACAAGAGGGAAAAAGTCTTTTCTGATCGATGGAGCGCTGGAAATCCGTGAAGAGTGGTTTGAGGGCGTGAAAAATGTCCTGATCACGGCCGGGGCCAGCGCGCCCGAAGATGTGGTCCAGGATTGCGTCGAACACATTCGGAACAAATACCACGGGACGATCGAGAACCGGGTGGTCCGGGAGGAACATGTGAGTTTCCCCCTCCCCCGGGAACTGACCGTCCTTGCAAGCCGCCAGGCCTGTCTCTTATACACATCTCCGAGCCCACGAGACCAGAGAGGATC
>CAWUOD010000687.1:0-2251 GCA_963923115.1 uncultured Singulisphaera sp. | reverse complement strand
GACACTCCGAGGAGCAAAGCCAATGGCCGCTACGACTTCGATTATTGCTGACAAACTGCACGAGTACCCCCAACAAAGTGTGATCGATGGGTCGGGCGGCGGCATTGCCACGGTTCTCGATAACTGTCTCAACAAGAATGGCGGAGTGTTCCAACTTCTCCATCGCTATGCCGGTCGGACATTCTGTTCTCCGGGTAAACGCCTTCGGTTGGATGCGCGCTCGTACTATCCCGACTACATGGGTGGTACCGGTCTCGATGAACTGTGGATGTGTTGCACGGTTCCCATTGTGACAGGCGTCATTGACACCAGAACGAATAAAGCCCCGTTTCGCGAGGGAGAAGCGCATGTCCTCGCCTCGGATGGGCAGGTGGTCTCGCTTCAGGATTTGATCAGCGCGAATCCGAATGCGGTCATCGGCGAAAAGGTTACGGCCTTTTCCAACCAACTTTTCGGCAAGCCGACCTGGCCGATTGTTTCGAAAAAGTTCGACAATCTGAATCCGATTCCCGATCACCTTCACTGGTCGAAGTGGGAAGTCTATGACATCAATTCCTACGACAATCCCGGAGTCAGCCCGTCGCATTATCACACTACGGCGATGGGGCTTTATGGTTTTGTGACGAAGGATCAGCTCCTTGGTTGCATGAAGCGGTTTGGAAAAACCGAGTATAACGGAATCCGTCACCTGGCACCGCATGTGATGATGAAACTTGATGACGGGTTTGTGATGCCCAATGGCGTATTGCATTCACCGACAAACCTGTGCACCCATGAGTTGCATGTCACAATGGATGAGCATTTCCTGGCCGAGGATCTGACGCTTGACGGGCGTATTGGCGCCAGGGATGCGTTTTACGCCTGCCGGGAAGAGGATTATCCCAAGGCAAGACATGAAGATTGGGAATACCTGGTGGAGAAATTCGACTTCGCAGCCAATCAGGATCGGGATTTTGTCCTAAAGAACTCGCGTCCTGCGATCTCCGCCGAAGAATTCAAAGGCAACGGGGTCGACGCCAAATGGATCGTTTATGGAAATTTCCTGGGCGATCAGAAATGCTCGATCCTCCGGCTCATCCTGGAGCCTGGAGCGAAGACAGTTTTCCGTCCCGAGTGCCCAACGATGTTCCACACGAATGGAGGAAGTGGTCGCGTTGGAAAGCTCGGAGTGTCCTATAACCAGAATATGATTCTCGGCCAGATCTATTCCGAGATTGGATTCATCACCCAGGCGGCGTTGGCCAACGGCGGTGTGGAGATCGAGAACACCGGAAGGGAACCGCTCGTGTTGACATTTGACTTCCCCCAGAAGGCCCACAGCAAGACTCCGGGTGTTTTTTCCGCCTGATCCCGGGCGCAGGACATGGCTGGATTATCTCAATTTTGTCAAACGAAATTGAGATAATCGGGTGGCTCGAAAAACGCCACCAAAGCTGAAATCAAGGAATCTTCGTATTGGGGGATCCTTCCTGGTTGAAATTCTTTGTCCACATGTTGCACGGGGCGAGAAGTGGGGAAAAACCTGTTGGTGAAATCGCCGGTTGATCTGGCGATACGGCAAAGTTCCCGATGGATTTAAGCGGTTGGTCGGGTTTGTCTTTTTCGAAATATTCAAAGCCACAGCCATTTTGTCGGTAGGGTATGTCCTGGATAGTGTTTTCCCCATGAGGACTTTGGATTCTCCCTGGTTTTCATTGGTATTTGTGTTTCCCTGATCACCAAAAAAATGAGCCACCCTTATAAAAGGTGGCTTTTTTGTTGATTGCTGGTGCTTGGTCCATTGCCACAAGGATTGGGTCCCTTTGAGCCATGGGCAAAATTATTTTCCCTCAATCAGACTTAAAATTTCCAAAGCGCAAGCTTCCGGAGTTTTCTTGATTGTGTCGATAACGATTTCCGCGTCATCAGGCTCTTCATAAGGGCTGTCGATTCCAGTGAAGTTTTTCAGTTCGCCGCGACGGGCCTTCGCATAAAGGCCCTTCACATCCCGCTTTTCACATTCGGCCAGCGGGGTGTTGACAAACACTTCAAGGAATTCGCCCTCGGTAAAAAGTTCCCTTGCCGCCTGTCGCTCGGCCCGGAATGGTGAAATGAAACTGACAATAACGATAAGTCCGGCATCGACCATAAGTCTTGCCACTTCCCCCACTCGGCGGAGGTTTTCGACGCGGTCCGCATTTGTGAAACCAAGATCCCGGCACAGCCCGTGGCGGATGTTGTCTCCATCGAGCATGTAAGTGTGGCGGCCCTC
>CAWUOD010000686.1:0-2253 GCA_963923115.1 uncultured Singulisphaera sp. | reverse complement strand
AACGGCCGGTGTCAAATTTCCGGTAGACCTTTTCCCCATCGATCGCCACATCAAACACTCCGCCTGATCCCATGTGAACACTGGTTTCGATAGTGTCGCCATGGGCTTTCCGGATGGCTGCCACCAAACTGGTGGCAAATTGCCGGTAGCCTCAGGATGTGCAGTAGGTGATGTCCACCTTCATGATCGTTCTCCTTTTCCAAAACACCGGACGGTTTCCAACGCCCGGATTTCCTTAGTGGCCCAGAAGCAAGTCCCTCGACTGCCGGGCCACCATCAGTTCCTCGTTGGTTGGCATGGTCCAAAGCTGGACCTTGCTCCCCTTGGCGTGGAATGACGCCTCGCCTTTAGCGGACTGGTTGGCCTGGGGATCGATCCCGATACCCAAAAAGCCAAGATTTGCGCAGACCGCTTCACGCATAAGCGTCGAGTTTTCGCCGATGCCTCCTGTGAAGACGATCGCATCGGCTCCACCCAGGGCAACCATGTACGATCCCAAATAGTGGCGAACCGCCTCGATGAAAACATCAAGTGCCAGTTTGGCCCTGGGCTCGCCCTTGGCTGCGGCGGCTTCGATATCGCGCAAATCGTTGTGGCCCGAGATCCCCTCGAGGCCGGATCGGTTGGCCAGATCGGAAAGGACTTCCTCAAGACTCTTGCCCGTGCCACGCATGATGACTGGAAGGGCAAATGGGTCGAAGTCACCTACACGGTTGTTGTGTGGAAGGCCGGTTTGGGGGCTCATGCCAAGACTGTTGGCGACCGATTTGCCCCCATCAATGGCGCAAATGGAGCTCGATCCGCCCAGATGACAGGAGATCACCTTGAGGTCTTTGTTACCCAGGATTTCGGCTGTGCGCTGGCCAATGTACCTGTGTGAGGCGCCGTGGAAGCCCCAGCGCCTGACTCCATAGGATTCGGTCCATGAAAGGGGTATCGCGTAGATCTTGCGGCTTTCGGGAATGGTTTGGTGAAAACCCGTCTCGAACGCGGCCACCAGGGGAATCTGGGGGAGTTCGCGACTGAGGAGTCTCATCGCGGCGACATAAGGCGGGTTGTGCGCCGGAGCGACATCGTTGAAATCTTCCATGGCGCGGAGGACCCGGTCGTCCACGACACGGACACCGCTTACACCACGGGCATGAACCGCCTTGAAACCGATCGCGCCAAGTTCCGAGGCGTCCCTGAGACATCCCCGGGCGGGATCGGAAAGCTGCGCCAGGCAAAGTCGCACGGCGGCGGCGTGATCCCGCGCCTCGATGACAAGGTCCTCGCGTTTTCCTTGCGCCTCGACGAAAGCTTTGGAGCTTTCGGAGCCAATGCGCTCGACGCCACCCTTGGCGATCATCTTTTCGCCTTGGGAGGTTGTGGCGCCAACAGCGTCGGGAAGCTCATAGAGCTTGTACTTGAAGCTTGTGCTTCCGAGATTGGCAACGAGGATTTTCATTTCGTGGTCGTTGGTTTGGGGAATTGGGGGCAGGCTGCTGCGGACGACCCGGGGTTCCGGGTCGCCCGATCCGCCACCATGGTTAGTTGCCCAGGAACACCGCCAAAACGGCGGGATCGGGACGGGGGATCACATGGGCGCTGACAAGCTCCCCGTGTTCCGAGGCGGCTTTGCCGCCTGCATCAACGGCGGCGCGAACGCTGCCGACATCGCCACGAACAAAGGTCGCGACAAATGCGTTGCCAATCTGAACCTGTCCGGCATAGCTGACATTCGCCGCCTTGCACATGGCGTCCGTCGCGGCGATAGCCGAAATCAGACCTTTGACTTCCACGATTCCCAAGGCTTCAGGCCTAGTTGCCATGATCATTTCTCCTGATAAAGGGGTGTTTTGGGTTAGGGTTTAGACCACTGGGGCCTTGGGGAGAATCGCCTGGAGGTCGCCGTGGGGGCGGGGAATCACCTGGATTCCCACAACCTCACCGACCCGGGCAGCGGCGGCGGAACCGGCGTCCACAGCGGCCTTGACCGCGGCAACATCGCCCACCACCATCGCGGTGACCAGGCCGCTGCCGATTTTTTGCCAGCCAAGAAGCTGCACATTGGCAGCCTTGAGCATCGCATCGCTGGCTTCGACCAGCGCCGTAAGTCCCCGGGTTTCGATCATTCCCAGGGCTTCCAAAGATCCCGCCATAACGAACCCCCTTTCACAGGTGTTTGGCCCCGATGGGCCGTCTCAATCAAAGGTCACAAATCAAAAACCTGTCTCTTATACACATCTCCGAGCCCACGAGACCAGAGAGGAT
>CAWUOD010000685.1:0-2254 GCA_963923115.1 uncultured Singulisphaera sp. | reverse complement strand
GAATTGCTCCGGGAATGGTCGAACAAACTCGCATCGGAAAAAAATCCCGGCTAGTCGCCAGGAACTTTCTTCCTTTCAGGATTGCCCTTTAGCCACACCCATTATGGCTTTGGCCCACACCTTGGCCAAAGGAAACTTTTTTGAATATTCTTTTTGGATCCGTGGCTTTAGGGATGGATCCAATGGCCATAACAGGATGCGCTAGGAAACCAGCTCAAGACCTGGAGCCCCGCCTTCCAGTACTTCGCCAATAATTACATGGGCCAAGGTGCCCCGTTTTTTGAGCGCCTCAACCAAACCGGACGCCTCGTTCCGTGGAACCGCGAAAAGCAGTCCCCCGGAAGTCTGGGGATCGAAAAACAATTCCACTCTGGCCGCATCCAAACCCTTTTGCAGGGATGTATGGTCCATGGCAAAATCGCGGTTGCTCTTGCTGGCCCGTGTGAAATACCCTTTGCGAATCATCTCCTCCACCCCCGCAAAGGATGGCAAGGAATCAAGCCTGATCCGAATCCGCTGTCCGCTTCCAAGCGCCATTTCCAACCCATGACCAGCCAGACCAAAGCCGGTCACATCGGTGCAGGCATGAACATTGAAATCCATGGCCGCCATAGCCGCGTCCTTGTTCAGATCGGCCATGCTACGGATCGCCTCCGAGAGCAATTTGTCCGGGCAATTGCGAGCGCGGTGTGCGGTGGTCACAAATCCTGTTCCCAATGGTTTGGTGAGAACAAGGACATCACCGGGCATGGCCCCGGCATTGGACCAGAATTTATTGGGATGGACCACTCCGGTGACCGATAGGCCAAACTTGATTTCCGAATCGCGTACGGTGTGTCCGCCGACCACAGTGCAAGCCGCCTCGCGGCACCGCTCCCCTGCCCCTTCAAGAATCGGCCCCAACCAGGTAAATCCCGGATCCTTGTCATCCGGATAACCCAGAAGATTAAGCGCCGTCTTGGGAGTCCCCCCCATCGCGTAGACATCACTTAGGGAATTGGCCGCGGCAATCTGCCCATAGGCAAAAGGGTCATCCACCACAGGCGGGAAAAAGTCGAGCGTCTGAACCAGGGCAAGTTCGTCGGAAAGTCGATACACTCCCGCATCATCGCAGGTCTCGGTGCCCACGAGGAGGTTGGGATCCCGCACGGCGGGCTGGGGAAGGCGGCGCAAAACTTGCGCAATCCCACCCTGGGGGAGTTTACCCGCTCAGCCGGCGCAGCTTGCGTAATCGATCAGGCGCTTTTTACGGCCCCAAAGCAATGGAAATTCTCCAAAAGCAGGCAATTCACCAAAAAGCTCAAGGAGGCCGAATTCGGACTTTCCGAGTTCGGACTCCTTTTTGGATTCTATGGAAGCGTGTGCCCGGAAAATCAGGTACAAAATCCCAATCGGGAATTAATCATCATCGTCATCCTTGTCCTTTTTCACCTTTCCCATGAAAAATGCCGCTCGGACAGGGGCGGGCATCGGGCTGTTTGGCCCCTTCACCGACCTCCAGATCACCTCGTTAAACAGGAGATCATCGGCGGCATCCTCTTTGGCAAGGTTGAATCCTTCCGAGAGCTTCGCGCCCCATGCAGTGGCCTGGTTGACTTCGGTCAAATCAACCCGCGCCGGCGCATGGATATATGGCGTGTTGTCCCCTTTGGCCATGAAGGAATTGTACATGGGAGTTGCCGCCGCATCGAACTGGCTCATCGGCTTGAGGCCCAGAATCAGCTCCATCGTTCGTAACATGCTGGAGGTGGAATACATGGTCGAATCCACAATCCCCCTACGGGTAAATGGGCTGATCACAAGCGCCACAGCCCGGTGGGCATCGACATGGTCGGAACCGTTTTGGGCGTCGTCCTCGATGACGAAAATCGCGGTTTCCTTCCAGAACTTGCTCTTGCTGATCCCCTCGACCAATTGCCCAAGGGCCAGGTCGTTATCCGCGACCATGGCTGTCGGGGTCAGCTTGCCAACGCGGGTACCGGAGGTGTGGTCGTTACCCAAACGGACAACCTGCATCCGGGGCATATCCCCTTCTTTTTCAAAACGGCCAAGTTCGGAAAGGAATCTTTCCGTCCTTTTGACATCCGGATAATCAAGATCATAGCCCCAGTAATAGGGATCAATCTTGCCTTCAAGGGATTTGACATTGGGTTTGCCGGGTTCGCCATGTTTCTTGGGATTGGTCACCCATTCGCCATAGCTTCGGTAGCTGACATTCGCTTCGATACACCGATCCCAAAGGTAACCACCCGCT
>CAWUOD010000684.1:0-2257 GCA_963923115.1 uncultured Singulisphaera sp. | reverse complement strand
CTCTCTGGTCTCGTGGGCTCGGAGATGTGTATAAGAGACAGACCTTTCAAGCCTCCGCTTGTTGGGCTCGGTGGGCGAACCGATTAATCCGGAAGCCTGGATATGGTACCACGAAGTCATCGGCGGCGGCCGTTGCCCCATCGTGGACACATGGTGGCAAACCGAAACAGGGGCAATCATGATCGCCCCACTCCCGGGATCCGTGCCCACCAAGCCGGGATCCGCAACTTTTCCACTACCGGGAATCGTCGCGGAAATTGTCGACAAGGAAGGCAATGGGGTCGGTCCAAACCAGGGGGGATTCCTGGTGGTGAAAAAACCCTGGCCATCCATGCTTCGAACCATTTATGGCGACGATGAACGATATTGCAAAACCTACTGGGAAAATTATTCGGGTTGGTATTTTACAGCGGATGGCGCCCGGCGTGATGAGGATGGATACATCTGGATCATGGGCCGCGTGGATGATGTGCTGAATGTGTCCGGACACCGCTTGAGCACCATGGAAGTCGAATCGGCCCTGGTCCAACACGCCTCTGTCGCCGAAGCCGCCGTTGTGGGAAAACCTGACGAGATCAAAGGCGAGGGAATCGCCTGTTTTGTCACCCTTAAGACTGGAATAGCCCCCACGGAAATCCTCAAAACGGAACTCCGTAATTTCGTGGCGAAATCGATCGGCGCCCTTGCCCGCCCCGACGAGATCCGCTTCACCGAGGGCCTACCCAAAACCCGTAGCGGAAAAATCATGCGGCGTTTGCTTAGGGACATCGCATCGGGTCGCCAAACAACAGGCGACACCACGACACTCGAGGACTACTCCGTCCTTGCCAACCTTCGGACCGACGAGGAATAATGCTTCCGAAATTTGTCCACGAAGAAAAACCAGGACGGGGCACCATGGTTGTTCCGTCCTTTTTCCCACTCAAAACAATCGTCAGATCAAACGGCCACGGGTTTCATTTGCTTTTTTAACGAGCATATCAATCTCTTCGGTTCCCGGTTTCAAAAGGGCCTCACGCCACTTGTAAAGATTCTCGATGTACTGGTCCAGGGCCTCCAATACACTGGACCGGTTGGTGTCAAAAATCGGAGTCCAAATTTCACTTACACCACCGGCGATTCGGGTGGTATCCCGAAACCCGCCAGCGACAAATTCCTCCCACTTTTGGGGAAGAGTGCTGGCCAGGGCATACGCCGCCAAATGTGGGAGATGGCTCGTGGTTGCGACAATCTGATCGTGTTCCCTTGCGCCCAGCCTGGCGACCCGGGCGCCCAATTTCTCCCAAAATCCGGCAAGGGCGGAAAGCGTTTCGTCGTTCCCTACTCCGTCCCGATTTCCATTTCCGGGGGTTAAAAATATCCATTTACCAACAAAAAGGATATCTTTACAATGTTCAGGACCCGTTTTCTCCGAGCCGGCCATCGGATGGGATCCGGCGTGAATCACCCCCTTGGGCAGCATTTCGCAAAGTGCATTTTCAATTCTTTCCCTAGTGCTCCCCAAATCCGTCAGGATGGCTCCCGGACGGGAATACCTCGCCGCCTCGACCAAGGTTTCAACAATTTGGTCGACCGGAGCGGCGCTGACTATCAGATCGGCACCTTCGACCGCTTGGGCAATGTTCGAAAACGCCTGATCCACGATACCAGCGGAGACAGCCCAGGCCGGACGCCCCTCCAAAGGGTCGAAACCCCGAATTTGCCATTCGGATGGACCAAAGCGTCTCATGGAGGCCGCAAGGGAGGCCCCCATGAATCCCATTCCCAAAACTGCGATCTTTTGAAAAGCCATTATCCCGTCTTTTGCTGGTTCCCGGTTTGCCAATGAATTTTTTGACGGCCCTTTCCAGGTTTACTTGGGGGAATCCTTTTTGGTGTCGGTTCGGGGGGCCCCGGAAGCCACTGCCATTCCTTTGCGGATTTTCGAAACCAATTCCTGGGACATGAGGCTTCCATGGTCTTTGCCCTCGACCAATTCCACGGTCGCTGTGGGATCCAGTTTGTCCATCAGGGCCTTGAGACGGACAACAGCGCCCTCAAGCAAAAAGGTATCCTGGGTTCCCATATAAACCCTGATTCGTCCCTTGAGCAACGGGGCATTCCGTGGCCATTCCCGCTCGATTTTGGCGACAATATCGTAAGGCTTCCAATGCTCAAAAACCGCCGGATCTGTTTTTCCCGAATTATCCCAAAGCGGTTTGGGATAACCATCCTCCCCAACCGGACCAAAAACCGCCTGGAAGGATTGAAGTTGTCC
>CAWUOD010000683.1:0-2258 GCA_963923115.1 uncultured Singulisphaera sp. | reverse complement strand
CCAATCACCCCGGTTGTTTCCGCCGGAGGATTCCTGGTTGGATTCCTGATGACACCTTACAATCTTGCCAAGGACCCGTTCCGCCGGTTTGATTCGAACGCAGGCTGGAGCCTCCCTGGCGATCCTGTGCCACTAATGCTTTACCCGATTGGAATTAGCGCAACCGGGTCGGTTGCTGAAGCTGTGGTGGTATTCGCCCTGCTTGCTTGCTTCCCATAGTATTTCCATAAAAATCCAATACCCCAAAAAGCAGTCTCCTGATTCAGGAGACTGCTTTTTTGTTAATATTTCTTTCGGATGGACACCAAATCAACTAGGGGATTAGTTCTCCTGGTCCACCCGCCGGGTTCCAACATCGCAAAGGGACAACTCTCAACCAAAGCCTAAAGCGGGGTACACAACAACCGCACAAAAATAAACCTGCTAATTTGGCAGGAATACATGATTGGATGTAGACCATCCAGACAGAAAAATAAACAAACCGCTCTCTACTTTTTTCCAAGCGACTGAACTTTAAAGTTCCTGAAATCAATATCAGTGGTCGGGTCATGCCCCTGAATGGAAAACACACCAGGCTGGCTACGGTACCCCTGCCGCGGATTATCATTGGCTGGACGATTGTCGGTCCAATCAGTCACCTGAATTCCGTTGACCCAAGTCGAAATGTGTCTTTCATTAGCCGAAATCGTTAGCGTGAACCATTCGTTGTCTTTGGAAGCCTGCAATCTTGCGGGAACCCTGCGGTAAATTGCCCCGGTTCCGAAATCAACAGCATTCGACATTACTTCCGTCTTGGAAGCCAAAATGTTTGTTTTTGGATCATAAAGTTCAACGGAATATTTTTGATCCTGGTTTTGATTAAACTGGTTGCGCACTTGAGCCTCATAGCCCATCCAGTACTGGCCGGGTATTCCCCGAAAAAAAATACCACTGTTGAGGTGTTTTCCATTGGTGCGAACCTCGACCTGCGCAAGGAAATTTCCGAAGACTTCCTCGGTCTGGATATCTCCGGGACCATTTTTTACCGAGAGCCACCCTTCAGGCTGCCACTTGTAATCAGATTTCTTTCCGGGAAAAATTTTCCACCCCGTCAAATCCTTGCCATTAAAGAGCGATCTCATTTGACCTGGCTGATATTCAATCCGCTTTACCTTTGCCCCGGATGACTCAAACGCTAAACGGAATGTCCCTTCTCCTTCCCATTCGTATGTCCATTGGGATCCACCAGTCCCTTCATAGGCAGATTCACCTTTGATTTCTCCCTCTTCGGTCGAACGGGTAAATCGAAGGGACGCTTTATCCCCATCTTCAAATTCCACACGAATTATTCCGGCCCCAAATTTGGTTTTATGCTCCCATTTGCCTCCTTTTCCAAAAACCTTTGGAAGGCCTTCCTTATCCGAAATGCCCTTTGGTAGCGACCACCCAAAGACATCTTTTCCATCCCACAGAGTTATCGATTGTGGGGGGACAACCCGGCTAGTTTCTGTGGCATTTGCTCCATGCAAACCCATAACAATAAGCAGGGCGCCTGAAAAAACACTTAATATTAATGCCAATTTACCAGCCATATTACCTGCCATGGGGGGTAAATTCCTTTTGGGGGAGTGGAAACACCGAGGCATGGCCGGAAAGCCGTTTCACCTCGGACTTAATCTGGGCCAATCTTGCTTCCTGGGTTACCGCTTCCAATTCCCAGGCGGCACTCCATTCTTCACCTGGAGCGAGGTTGACCACCCGACCGGAATCCCGCTCAAAATCCTTGAAATTGGGGAAGCCAGTCGCGGGCTCCAATCCGGTGACAAAGGCATCCTCTACTGCCCCGGTCTGTTTCCAAATCGTGAAGCAGGGCAGGTCCTTAAGTGGAAACCTGACCGCAAAACCAAGCTTGCCCTCCGGATGGGCCAACAACGCTGTGGTTCGACCTGTCTCGTCGCCAAACAGTCTAAACAAAAACACTTCTTCCTTGAAACCTGACTGAGGCCCCTTGTAGGTTTCCCAATCCCCAATTGCGGCGGCAGCTTGAGGTGTTTGGGGAGACATTTCCTTTACAGAGAGGTGCAATTTCGCACCTTTCTCAAGAATAGGACGACCAATATTCAAATGATACAAAAGTTGCATTTCAGCTTTTGTGGATGACAAGTTGCTCACTTGATCCTCGATTGCCAAAATCCGGCTGCCAGCCTCAAGAGAGTATCTTGTCTTCAGGACCAATCGGGAATCAAACAGCGAAGACTCAACCACAGTCCCCTCCAGGA
>CAWUOD010000682.1:0-2264 GCA_963923115.1 uncultured Singulisphaera sp. | reverse complement strand
AAACCCGAATTTGTAAAAGGCGCCTGGATCAAACCAGGGGCGGTTGTCATCGATGTGGGAATCAATCGGCTTCCCAATGGGACCATTGTCGGAGATGTCGCGTTTGAGGAGGCTTGCGGGGTCGCCTCGGCAATCACACCCGTTCCGGGGGGCGTGGGCCCCATGACCATTGCCATGCTTTTGAAAAACACCGTGGATTCCGCCATGAAACGGTTGGAAAAAACCGCCTGAAACATTTTTCTTTGAAAGATTATTTGGGCCAATTGAGGGTACACCCGAATCAGGTTTTTTTCGGGGGACCCGGGCGATTTCCGTTTTGTGGTGGCAGCTGGCTTGAATGATTATTTCAACAAAAAATGTCTCAAAGGTTTTAAAGCTTTTTTCCTGCCTGGTTGACTTGAGCCATGCCGCCTACTGGCCCAGGTCGGAGGTGGTGATTACCGCTCCGAAGGGGACACTTCCCTTGACCACCTGGGAGTTTCTCACAACGAAAAATTTCATCGATTCGGCGCTCGATTTTTCCTGGTGATTCAGCGCAAAAAGAAGATTCTCGTGACTGATCATCTCCCATTCATGCAGGCCAACCAGGATATCGCCTTTTTGCCAACCCGCCCGCGCGGCCGGACTATCGGGACGCATTTCCCGGATCATAAGGCCCCCATGCAACTGCTGGTTGACCTTGTGAACAAGTTCCGGACCCACAGGCTGGACCTTGATACCGATCTTTGCCCAAATTTGTTCCGAAAGACCGGGTTTGCCCAGAGTTTCCAGTTGGGCATCCAGCCTGGTTTCCCCGCCGTCACGGCGAACCACCAAACCGACTTTTTCCCCGCCAAGGCGGTCAAGAAATCCTTTTTCCCAATCAATGCACGATTCCACATCACATTCACCCACCCGGACCAATTCATCCCCCAACTTGAGTCCCGCCTTTGAGGCGGTGCTACCCGGTTCCAGGCGATCCACCACAACCCGCCTACGCACCGGCCCATCCTCTTTGGGGCGGTCCACTTCCTCCCTGAACGAAATCCCAAGACCGTAACCACGGCGCTTGTTCCCAATCATGTCCGAGCAGACACGGATCATGGTTTCAACCGGGATGGCGAACCCAATACCTTGAGCCCCCGCCCGAATCGCCACATTGACACCAACCATTTCCCCAAGCGCATTCACCAGCGGACCACCCGAATTTCCCGGGTTGATGCTGGCATCGGTCTGGATGAGGGCCCTGTATGTCAGGTCACGATTCAAGACAACATCCCGATTGAGCGCACTCACCACCCCAACAGTCACCGTGTGCTCGTAACCATAGGCATTCCCCATGGCGATCACGGTTTCACCAACCATGAGGTCTTTGGTGGTGCCAAGAGCCATGGTCGGAAGGGCCTTGGCCACCTCGATTTTCAACAGGGCCAAATCCGTTTCAGGATCTCGGGCTATGACCTTTGCCGGGGCGGTAGTTCCATCGGCGAGGCGAACCCGGAGGGTTGTCACATCCTCGATCACATGGTGGTTGGTGACTATATATCCGCGGGGATCCACAATTACCCCTGTCCCCATTCCATTGATCTGGGTGGGCTGCCCCATCGCGTCCGACGGTCCGCCTTTTCTTTCGCTGTGAATATTGACAACAGCACCCCGAACCTTCTTGCAGGCTTCGACAATAGGGGTTTGCCGGGGATGATAGGCACGAGCCGAGGGCGGATCCACGGCCAAAGCCGCAGGTCCCCCCATTCCCGCCAGCCCAATCGCCCAAGCCATCCAAGCAAAGAACCGCTGGGTGCTCATGTTGCCGCCTGTCCATGCATTTGCCAGGGACATCGTGTCCCAGTGCAAATGAGATCGGAAGATAATCCCATTTCCCCCACCGTCCCTTGCCCTCCAACTCAATCCTTTTAACCCAAAGCTACCGATCACCCCACCTAAACCACTTTCACGCATCCTACCCAAAATTCCAGAAATACAAATTTTGCGGGCTGTAAGGGTAATTGGGACTCAAATCCGTGAATTCCTACAATTACCTCAGCATGAAACTCACCCAACTCATGGAATCCGATCCCCATCCTTGTGGGTACATAGCTGGAAATACCGCCGTTTTGCAGGAAACGGTTGCCTTCGAATTACATCCGGGCGAATTTCGAGAATTGATTGACCTGGGATTCAGGAGATTTGGTCGCGGCCTTTTCCGACCCATTTGCCATTGGTGCCAAAAATGCATTCCCATCCGGGTCCTGGTCAAGGATTTTGCCCCCACCCGCAGCCAAAAG
>CAWUOD010000681.1:0-2268 GCA_963923115.1 uncultured Singulisphaera sp. | reverse complement strand
TCGATTTGCCCAAACACAAGGCGGCTACCCTCTAAAAAAGACTTGGTGGGGGATCGTTTCCCTTCTTCATCTCCGGTAACCATAAGGGCCGTATTTTTTTCAGGAGTCGAAATGTCCGCCACAACCATTACCCCCTACCTCTTCTATTCCGGAAGGTGCGAGGAAGCCCTTTCCTATTACGAAAAGGCGCTGGGCGCAAAAATCGAAATGATGATGCGCTTCAACGAAAGCCCCGCCCCAACCCCTCCGGGAGTGTTGCAAGAAGGGTTTGAAAACAAGGTGATGCACGCCACTTTCACCATCGCCGGAGCCACCATTATGGCATCCGATGGAGACAGCGACGCACGGAAATTTGATGGTTTTTGTTTGGCGCTTACCGTTCCCACAGAGGCCGAGGCTCACCGTCTTTTTGATGGCCTTGCCACGGGAGGCCATATCCAGGCAGCCCTGCGCCAAACATTCTTTTCGCCCAGTTATGGCATGGTAACCGACAAATTTGGGGTATGCTGGATTGTGATGGTCGCCCAACCCGATCAGGGCGTTCAGTAATCGTCGCCAAATAGTTTACAAGAGAGCGTTTATTATGGAAATTTTGCTTTATGTGCTTGGTGGCCTGTTCGCCCTGGTAGCCATTTTGATGTTGGTTGCCGCACTTCGACCCAGCGACTTTCGGATTGCACGGTCCCTGTTGGTTGCCGCTCCCCCGGAAAAGATCTTCCCCTGGCTTAACGCCCCAAAAAAGTTTCAGGAATGGAGCCCCTACCGGGAAAAGGATCTTTCCGCCAAAAACGAATTCTCCGGTCCCGAGGTGGGGCCCGGCGCCGTTTTCCACTGGTCCGGCAATGGCAATGTGGGCGAGGGGTTCATGCGGTTCATCGAACAGGATTCCAACCGCTCGGTGAAAGTCGACCTGGAGTTCATCAAACCCTTTGCAGGTCATAATTTGGTCGTATTTTCTCTTGAACCCCAACGGAATGGGACCCTGGTCACCTGGGCAATGACAGGCAAATTCGTTTTCATCCCCAGGCTGGTGGGTCTTTTCATCAGCATGGACAAAATGATTGGAAATGATTTCGCCAAAGGCCTTGAAAAACTGAAATCCCTGGTGGAATAAGTTGCGCGCTTACCGGCATTTTTCCTGGGTGCCAGTTCATGGAAGTCATGGTCATTGTCAAAGCCTCAAAAGAATCCGAAGCGGGAATGATGCCCTCCACGGAGCTTCTCATCGCCATGGGCCAGTACAACGAAGAACTGGTCAGGGGCGATCCTGCTCCAGAGCGCTGGCCTGAAACCAAGCTCCGTCGGAGCCCGGGTTCACTTTTCGGGACCGGGCAGAACGGTCATCGATGGCCCGTTTGCCGAAACCAGGGAGCTGATTTCCGGATACTGGAAAACAGGCTTTGCGTTATTTCCCCGCCTGACCCCAGGCCTCGTCAAAATATCCCGCCTGGACCGGTTCGCCTGTCCGGGTTTTGATCACCGCCCAATCGCCCAGACGGGGGAATTGCAAATAGTTGAGTGATGCCAATTCCTTTTCGCTGAAGGTATGCCCGCTGTTGAAAACCACATAGCGCCCGGGTGCCAGGGGATTGGGCTGAATCAACACAGGCGCAAAATCCGCCGAGGAATGCGTCTGGCCACCCAAAACAAACGAGTCCCGGTCCCACTTAAGAGGCAATCCGGGCAACACCCGGGCCATCAGGGAGTTGCTCCCCGGGTCTCCAAAAAGGATCAGATTGAAGCGGCGCATATCGTCCTCGGTCACTTCCGTGTCCTTCTTGATGGGAAGGTCTCCGCGAAAATAGCGGTCCCAATCCGAGGCAAACTGTTTGAGCCTATCTTCGGTGAGCGATTGCACCAACGGATTCCAGGGCTTTCCCGTGCCACGCACACACAAAAAGGGTTTGGTAAAGGCATCGTCAATTGGCCCCTGAAGTTCAGGCCGCTTCCCCTCAAGAACCACCGTCGCCGGACCTCCCAGATGGATCCATTTCCCTTCCCGTTTGACAAAGACCGCCCCTCCCGGAGATGAGCTTTTTTCCTGGGCCGACAGAACAATCTCCTGACCGGCAATACGAACTTTGGGTGATGGGCCTTTGAATGCGGGAGCCAAAAGGGCAAAACGAGTGATGTTTTTGGGCTCCTTCACATCGACTGATCCATCGTCGTTGATCTTTGCCTCGATCTCCGCACGAGTGTAATGTTCCCCCAGCCCGAGCACCTGGATCCAGTGACACTTCCCATATTTCAGGGTCCATGTGACAAAAC
>CAWUOD010000680.1:0-2269 GCA_963923115.1 uncultured Singulisphaera sp. | reverse complement strand
GGAATAGATGGGCCAATCCCTTGCCTGTTTTGCCATAGACCCAAACCAATAAACCCACCCATCACCAGGCCAAATGTAATCTCCATCAGGCTCCACCAATTCACCAGATGATCCCACTGTGCCCAAGGCCCCGATCCAAACCATTCTGGATTCCATGCGTGCCAGGATTGCAAGCATTGTCCCAATGGAAATCCGATAAATCCGCCCAGAAATCCAAACAACCCCATCCTCGCGGCAATCAGGTCCCTGCGAACCCAAAATGCATAGGTCAACAAACCCAAAAGGGCAAAAAGCAACCCGCCCCAACATTCAAATCGCGGTTTGACGACAGGATTGGAAAAATACAAGAAAGGCACAACCCCGGTTTTTGGGTCCATGGGAGAGTTCAGCATAAAAACACCAATAAAATAAAGCACAAATGTGCAAAGAAAAACAAAAAGGATTTCCAAAGATGTATAACCAATTCCCCCCAATCCCATTCCCAAAAACACCCCGGCAATACCGATCCAAATTCCACCTTTGATCGCCAACCCGAGCATTCCCCACCTCCAGGACTGCCAATTTCCAATAAATTCGGCCTCCTGGGTCAAACCAATCGTTTGGCCGTAACTCATCGACCCCCCAATTCCAAAAGCAATAGTGCTCCAGGCCATGGCCCGAAGCGTGGCGACAGCGGATAAATTCCGACAAAAAAGAAGCGCGACAACAGCGGAAACAAGGTGGCCCGCTATCATCGCGCCTGATTCATGTCCATATTGCCCACGAATCCCCCACCCCATCCCACCCGCAAGAGAGCAAAGGATGATTGATATCCAAATGGTTGGTGATAATTCTTTTACGGTGGATTTTTGTTCATTCATCTTGAAGCAGCAATCAAAATTTCCTTAATATCCCGGCGACCTTATTTTCAAATTGCATCTGCCATTCCGGGGCCAAAAGACAATCACTATCCTCCTGCGCGCCACCCCGATTCTCAAGTTGTTTCGCGGTTGGAGTGTAATAGATGTACCCGTTCGTGTAACCGGCCACAAAGGTTTGTTTGTGCGGCGAAGATTTTTTGATGTTCAAACCAATTTCCACAGTAAGTTCTCCGGGAAAGGTAATCAACACAAATTCGCCCACGCGCAAAGCCATCATTTCGGCTGCCAGCGGTTTTCTACCGGCGGCAAGGTTTTTTTCCTGGTGTTTTCGCACCAACGCAAGATTTGTCTGAAGGCGCGTCAATTTCTCCATGACCAGAATGTTGTCAAAATAAGCCTTTATATTGCCGCGATTTGTCTCGTCATGTTTTTTTAAATCTTCTTTTCCGGATTTTTTCTCGCTTAAGTACCTATGGGAATAAGATGAGGGAAATTCTGGCGAAAGATTATATTTTATTGCCAGGGGAATGGCTGTTTTCAAATTCAGACTGGTTCCCTGCAAGGATTTGAGCAACTTCTCCTGTTCCAACAGCAGCAAGTCTATGGTTGGGGATAAGTCGGCCCGCGGCAACAGGATCTTCTCCTGCAAAATCTGAAACCGGGAAGTCGGGGTACACCGGATGTTTTTCGCTGCCTTCAAAACACTTAGTCCCAACAGATTTCCCAGGGGTTCGGCATTCCGTGGTTGGTCGACCTCCTTGTACCCCACAGGATTGATATCACCGCCGCAGCCCTGAACGAATAACGCCAACGCTCCTTCGCCAAGATTTTCCTCAATAACTTTGGAGGCATATCCAACGAAATCGGCGGTATTCCCACCTGAGGGAACCCCCATAATGGGGTGACAGGCGAAATGATAAACAACAGCCATTGGGCGGCCGTCCAATCGGTCGAATCGAAGAATGCCAATATCGGGATCCACTGGTCCAATCGCCGAAACCTCATCATCGGCTGGCATGGAATAGGCGTGGCGAACATCCGCCTCCTTGCCATTTTTCAAGCGAAGACGCCTATTTTCCATAATCCGGTTTTCATGCCCTATGCCGGATCCAACTTTCACCGGGACAAGTTGCCCCATGGCCAATTTGACCGCCTGAACTGTTTTTTCATCAATATCCGGGCAAACAACTCCATGGCAATGACTTGCATTGACGATGACGCATTCCGGAGAAATCCCAAGCTCCTTTTCCAGCCTGCCGCGCACGATCCCAAGATAATCATTTTTGATGTGACCAATTTCCCCAATCGCAACCGCATCGACGGAAAGCAAAACACCCGTTTTCGCCCCAACTTGCATCACAAGGGCTTTTACCTGTCTCTTATACACATCTGACGCTGCCGACGATACT
>CAWUOD010000679.1:0-2274 GCA_963923115.1 uncultured Singulisphaera sp. | reverse complement strand
TACACAAGGAGTATCGTCGGCAGCGTCAGATGTGTATAAGAGACAGGTGTTTCCATCATGAATGGAGTTCTGATGGTGCGCGCCATAAGCACCTTGAGACAATCGGGTGAAGAATTAGGGGCTGCCATCCTTCAGGGAGCCCTCGATTGCCTCCGTCCCATTTTGCTTGCATCCCTGGTCGCCATTCTTGGTTTGTTACCCGCCTCTCTGGCCACCGGATTGGGATCGGATGTTCAGCGTCCTTTGGCAACAGTTATTGTTTGGGGGCTTTTGAGTTCAACGCTTTTGACTCTTTTTGTTGTTCCGGTGATGTATCGCCTTTTTTCTCCGAAGATTTCCGTTCCCTCAATCGCCAATTCTACTGCGGCTATCACTTTGCACGGTTAATCGGGTTCCTATCCGGAAATGGCTACTCACCCAGGGTCATTCAAGGCTATTATTGGTTCTGCCTAATGGAATTCAGCACTGTCGCCTTCGGGCAAGTATCGGCTTCAAATATCTAACTTTTTGGTGATATCGGGGAAATATCGAATGTCTTTTTGGCGTTGACAAGGTTGGTCAAATCGGGGAAAGCCCTGATGGGGGAAAAGCGGATTAGTGGTGTGGCAATCCAGGATTGATCGCCACTGCTGTTGGGGGGGCTTGGGTTTTTGGCGAGTTACGGTTTCTGGAAATGCTGGCTATTTTTCTCCGCCTTTGCCGTGCTCCCGGGTTTGGTCAGGGGAGGCATGCCCCAAGGTCCCCAAGTGGGGGCTGCTGAAACTTCCGTCGAAATTCAGGATGCCCCTTTGGTTCCACCCGGTGGGCCCCAGCCCAACGAGTATGGCACCCCAATCCCGGGGCAAAGCCTTTTCGACCGCTTTCGTGAAGGACCGGCCATCATTCCACCCGTTGGGCCCCAGCCCAACCAATATGGCGAACCCATGGTTCTGGCGCCATTAACCGGGGCGGGCAAGAAATATCCCTCGGTCCAGATTGGTGGAGTGTTCGCCGTTGATTCCGTCTGGTTCTCCCAGGACCCGCAAAACATCAAGTCGGTCGGGGATGAGCTTGATGGGACGGCGATCAAACGCGCCATGCTGACGATGTTCGGATCCGTTTCGGAAAATGTCGACTATCGTTTCTAGTTTGACCTGGGTCGGGCTGGGCGTCCGTCGATTTTTGACATGTACCTGGATTTGAAACTGGAGGAAGTCGTCGAGGGCAGGCTGCGAATCGGCCATTTTCGCCAACCGTTCAGCCTCGAGGAATTGACCAGTTTCCGTTTTAATCCTTTTATTGATCGGTCAAGTCTTTATTTGTTCAATCCGTCCCGCCGTACGGGGATTGGATTATTCGATTGGGATCAGGATTTGACCTCCACCTGGTTTGTCTCGGTTTTTCGGGCCAACAGCGATTTTTATGGCGATGACCTGGCGGACAAGGGTGGCGTTGGTGGATCCGGTCGTTTCACCAAATGTTTCTGGTATGAGAAAGAGGGTGCCGAGGTTCTTCACGCCGGTCTTTCCTATGCGATTGTCTCGCCGACAAATAACATCCTCAATATTGGTCGAAACGGAGGAAATGCGCCGGAGCTTTTCGTGTCGCAGGGGCAATTTGGAACCGCGGGCTTTCAGCAAACCCAGAGCATGCTCTGGGTGATGAACCTTCCGGCTGACTATTTTCAGTATTTCCATGCGGAGAGCGCCATGGTCCATGGCCCTTTGTCCATCCAGTCGGAAGCCGACCTCATGCGTGTCACGACCAGCCGTGATCCCGGCATGTACAAGAAAAGCACCCTTTCCAACCTGGGAACCGCGCCCCTTTTTGGGGGGTGTTACATTTTCGCGACCTGGTTTCTCACAGGCGAACACCGGACCTATGACCGGAATCTGGCTGTATTTGACAGGATTATGCCCAGGAGCAACGCGGGCAAAGGGAACTTGTTGGGGGGCGCCTGGGAAGCCGCGGTCCGCTTCAATTATCTGACCCTGAATTCCGACCATGTGACCGGTGGAAAAATCATGGATCCGACATTCGCGGTGAACTGGTATTTGAATCCGTACACAAAGCTTTCTCTCAACTATATTCCTGTGTGGCTCCAGGCTCCCAATGGCGCCCAAATCGTCAATGATCGCAACACCAAACAACAACTTTACAACAGCCAGGCAAGCGCCTGGAGTGTTCAGGCCCAGGTCGATTTCTAGCGATCCCTGGGGACGTGGAAAAGCCTTGATGGTCCCGGGTTTATGGGTTTCCTTGCTCCATAGCCCTTTGTTCGGCGTTGGCCATCTG
>CAWUOD010000678.1:0-2275 GCA_963923115.1 uncultured Singulisphaera sp. | reverse complement strand
ATTGGGTCCTTGAGGGAATTTGCTGGAGGTAAGCCTTGTTTTGATCAAAACCCAAATCCCATGAAGCAAAATCGCAAAAAACGGTTGTTTCCCGCGTGGCCAAATCCCTTGCAAAATCCGCCACAGTTCCAGGTTGAAGGCAATTTCTGATTATCGTTTGAGAAGCCAATCATTCGACTGGTGTTGGGCGAGGCTCAATTGGTGCTCCTTTTCCCATTCCTCCACAACCACCTTTGAGGCTTGTTGAACCGGTCCGATCACAGAAGTGATCCAGCCGGCAAAGGCATCCACATCGGGAAGTCGCAAGTCAGGTTGGATGTCCGCCAGTCCGGGAAGGCGGGATTCGACCTCGCTTTGTTTCCAAAGGAGCCCACCATGTTGAAGAACCGCTCCCTTTCGTTTTCGCTGGGCGCTGCCCATGACCTTGTTGGATCCCACCAGAAGGTCGCCGGGTGTCAAATGTTGAAAGCAAAGACCAGAGCGGTCCACATAATGATCGTCTCCTTCGTGGAGCGTCGCGGAATAACCAAGATTGGCCAGGCCCCGCGCGATCGCATCATGAATGAGCAGGGGCAGCCTGGTGGTCTGTCCGGAAAGGGGATGACCGGGAGGCAGCGCAAAAGCATAGGTCCATTCGTGGTGATGAAGCAGCGACTCTCCCCCGGTGGATCGCCTGGCCCAGGGGCGTATGGTGTCGGGGGGCGAGTGTCCCATGGAAAAACGCACTGATTCGGTCTGAAAATATCCCAGACTCAGTTGTGGCCCGTCCCAGGAGTAGATCCGGAAAGTGGCGATTCCACGAGTCGCCAGGGATAGCATCGCGTCGTCGGCCGCCATGGCGACGACAACCGGGTCTGTGCGATCCGGTAATCGCGAGGCGGATATCGAATGGGGCGTTTCTGTTGGCTGACTCATGGGTAAAACTACGATTTCCACCTCAAAACAGGTGTTTTTGCCGCGGCGACCTCGTCGGGGCGGGAGATGTCAAGGTGGTGGGGGGCTTTTTGAAGTGTTTCCGCCGATTGCTGAAGAATGGATTTGAAAGCGTTGGCGAATTCCTCCAATGTCTCCTTGCTCTCGGTTTCCGTGGGTTCCATCATCAGCGCCTCCGGAACCACCAATGGGAAATATACGGTGGGTGGATGGTAGCCGCGATCCAACAGGCCTTTGCAGATATCCATCGCGCTGATCCGTTTTTCACGCCGCAAAAGTCTGGCGCTCGCGACAAATTCATGCATGCAGCGATCGCCCCGGGGTACTTCGATCTCGTCCTTCAGAAGCGCGAGAAGGTAATTCGCGTTGAGCACCGCCTGTTCGGAAACCTCGCGCAATCCCTTGGGCCCGAGGGTCAGAATGTAGGCATATCCCCGCACAAGGACGCCGATATTTCCATGGAATCCATGGACCCTCCCAATCGAAAGGGGGCGATCGAATTCGAGGGCGTATCCCTCCGGTTTTTTGACCACGACAGGCGAAGGGAGAAAGGGCTCAAGAAAGTCGCGAACGGCGATCGGGCCGCTGCCCGGGCCACCCGCGCCATGGGGTCCTGTGAAGGTTTTATGCACATTGTAATGCATCATGTCGGCGCCGAAATCCCCTGGCCGGGTGATGCCGAGGATCGCGTTCATGTTGGCTCCGTCCAGATAGACAAGTCCTCCCACATCGTGAATCAGTTTTGTGATTTCCGCGATTTGTCCATCAAAAAGCCCAAGGGTGTTGGGGTTGGTGATCATGAAAACAGCAGTTTGATCGTTGGTTTTGGATTTAAGGTCTTCAAAGTCTACCAAGCCATCGGCGCGGCTTTTCACGGTGACCGCCTCGAAACCCGCGAGGGCGGCCGATGCGGGATTGGTTCCGTGGGCGGAATCGGGAATAAGCACCCGGGTGCGATTCTCCTTTTTGTGCCTGAAATATGCGGCGGCCACAAGAAGCGCGGTCAATTCCCCCTGGGCCCCGGCGGCAGGCTGTATCGAGACGGCGGGAAGACCGGCGATCTCCGCGAGTATCCCCTGCATCTCATAGAGGAGTTTCAGCATCCCCTGGCTAATCGAATCGGGTGCGAGAGGGTGGATCGATCCAAATCCCGGTAATGCCACAATCCTCTCATGGCGCTTGGGATTGTATTTCATGGTGCAGGATCCAAGCGGATAAAAATTGCAGTCGATCGCCATGTTTTTTGAGGAGAGATTCGTGAAATGGCGAATAATATCGAGCTCCGCCAGCTCCGGAAGGGCCGGAGGCTCTTTCGCGAGGGCATCGGAGGGAAACAGGTCCG
>CAWUOD010000677.1:0-2279 GCA_963923115.1 uncultured Singulisphaera sp. | reverse complement strand
AAAAATTTCCTCGTTTTCCCCAAGGGTAATTGGAAATAATATTGGCTGTTGCAAACTTGCTTTTTCATTTTGATTGATAAACATTAAGGGTTTGAAAGTGTGCTTGGTTAAAGCAAACTTTCAAACCCTTTTCGCGTTTTTACAAAAGTACTAAACAGAATTGTTTAGCGCTCGGGGCGATACAGGGAATCGATCAATTCAGTCCAGGAGGGGAGGCTGAGGTTGGACAAATCCTCAAGTACGAAGTTGTCATCATCGGCGGGAGTCTCATCATCATGGTGATGGTGGAGCAAGGGGCGATGGTGGTTGGCGTTTTCAGCCCTGGCGGACCGCCTTTCCGATATTCCGGCCCCAGCGCCAACCAGTTCTCCGGTTTCAGACTCTTCGTCGTCACCTGCCGGAGCAAGTCCTTCGGTTTCAAACTCGGATGAGTTTTCCTCTCCTTCGCCTTTTCCTTTACGCCGCCTGCGCCCTCTTCTTCGCCTTTTGTTGCCGTTGGCGTCCTCGGTTCCCGGTTCGCCGACGGTTTCCCCTTCGCTGGAGGATTCGGCAACGGATTCACCGCCCCCCTGAACAATCTCAGCGGTGGTTACGGTTTCCCCGGCAATCAAATCGATTTCGGGGGGGAGTTCGGGTGCATTGGGATCCACCTCAAAAGAAAGTCCCAAGTCCGCCGCAAAATCCTGCCAATTATTGTTATTCGGGGCCATTTTTTATTACTCCTAAGCTGACATTGTACAGGAAACAGGAGCCGGGAACATCCAAATTCAGGGGGGGGATTTCGGGCCTGGATTAGTGGGATGGTCCATACGGCTTTAAGACTCCCAAGACCAATGGCGGGACCTATCATACTGATTGGATCAAAGTCCTGTTTTTACAAGTCAAAACCATTAGGAGTCGAAAGATGCTAGCCGACCGCCGCTTGTTTCTAAAGGGTGCCACCACTCTCGGACTTGCCGCCCTGGTTGGGTCTCATGGTCTTCGGGCCGCCCAATCTGCAGGATTTGAATTAGGCAAACTGCCCTACGGTTTTGATGCGTTGGAGCCTGTTATTGATGCCAAAACCATGGAAATCCACTGGGGTCGACATCACAAAACCTATGTGGATAACCTGAACAAGGCATTTGCCGGAAAAACTGAGTGGCTTGCGAAACCGGTGGACCAGATTCTGAAAGAAATTGAAACGGTTCCCGCCGCAATTCGCCAAGCTGTGATAAATAACGGCGGTGGTCATTCAAACCATACGCATTTCTGGAGCATGATGAGGGCGGGAGGCTCTGAGGGGCCCTCCGGCAACCTTAAAGAGGCTATCGATTCGACATTTGGATCCCTCGGCAAGCTCAAAGAGTTGATGGGACAAAACGGATTGACCAGGTTTGGAAGTGGATGGACTTGGCTGGTGAAAAGTGGTGATGGGAAATTGGCCGCCTATTCGACGGCAAACCAGGACAGCCCATTGATGAAAGGCCATACCCCAATCCTGGGTATTGATGTATGGGAACACGCCTATTACCTCAAATACCAAAATAAGCGGGCTGATTATCTTGCGGCATGGTGGAAGGTTGCAAATTGGAAGCGCGCCGAGGAACTGTTCGCGTAATTTTGCCATCCCCAAAATGGTTTCTGCCCCGGTTCTCTTCACGGTATCGGGGCTTTTGTTCTACTTTTGAGTGTGAAGGTTGTTATGAATGCGAAAGTGATTGGCTATTGGCTGGTAACCGGCCTTTTTTGCGCCGGGATGCTAATGGGTGGTGTGTTCAATCTGATAGGTGGCGAGGAGGTGAAAAAAGGGATGGAAGAAATTGGCTTTCCCCTCTATTTTGCCAGAATTTTGGGTTTTTGGAAGGTTGCTGGGGTTTTGGCACTTTTGGCGCCCGGTTTCGGTTTGGTTAAAGAGTGGGCCTATGCGGGTTTTGTTTTTAACCTGACTGGGGCCGCAGCATGCCACTTTTTTGCCGGTCACCCGGTGGGTGAAATGACAGCCCCGTTAATCCTTCTGGCACTTCTTGTTGCTTCCTGGTTTCTCCGTCCGGAATCCAGAAAATTACCCGGACTAACCTTGAGGTAGTGAATTACTCTCTGTTTTTTATTGCTTCCCAGCCTTCCAGGCTGATAATCACATCCCTGGCGTTGCTACCATTGTAGGCTCCCACAATGCCATCCTCGGCCATCCAATCAATCATTCGGGCAGCTCGGCCATAGCCGATACCTAGTGACCGTTGCAGGAGTGAAACACTGCCGCGTCCTTCCCTGATAACCACATCCACGGCCCCTTGGTA
>CAWUOD010000676.1:0-2282 GCA_963923115.1 uncultured Singulisphaera sp. | reverse complement strand
GATGATGGCGAATCCGCCGAACCCGAAGCGGCCGCCTCGCCTTCGGCCCCAGCTGCTCCGGCGAAGCCCTCCAAGCCCCGCACCACGCCCCTTCGAGGCGGCATGGGCAACGGCGGTCCATTGATTCCTCCCATCTGGTAGGTTTTTCGGACAACAACATTGCGGCCTTTGGGCTCAACGACCTTGGCCAATGACTTTTGCAATGGAGCCTTTTGGATTCGGGAGGAATTTCTTCCCTGATCCGGATGGTTTCGTGGCCAAAACGGTTTTAGCCTTGGTGTTAAACGATAAAAGCCCCCGGGAATCGACACATTGCGATTCCCGTGGGCCATGTTGAGATTCCCGTTCAAGACCTTTGCCGATTACTTCGCCAGATCGAAGCAGGCAATTTCGTTGTCGTTGCGGACATAGATCCGCTTGTTGGCATAAGCCGGGGCGCACCAGAGCACATCGCGGCCAAACGCATTGTTCGTTGGTTCAAGCAACTTGGCGCGGCTGGTTTCCGTGAACCCTTTGGGGCTCATTGTGCCGGTGACCAAATGACCCGTTTCGACGAAGTAGAAATAGCGGTCCTTGTGGCGGACAATAAACGCCGTGCCCGAGCCGACCATTCGCTTGGCGATCGGTTGGGGGGTCGTCCAGACCCGGTTCCCCTCGGGGAGCTCCACACCCATCAGCTCGCCATTCTGATCCATGCCATACAGCATGTTTCCATCGACAATCGGCTGGACATTGACAGGGGCCATGCCGGCTTTGCCCTTGTCCTTCCACACCACCTCGGCGGCGGGTTTGTCCTTGGCGAGCTTCAGCAAAAGGTTCTTGTTGCTGAACCCCCCGACAAAGAGGTGCTCCCCGGAGACAACGGGAGCCATGATGATCGAACCGTTGGTCGCCTCATAAGGGACCGACCAGTATTCCTTGCCTGTTTCGGGATCAAGCGAAGCGACGGCGTTTGGGCGGGGAATGATGAGTTGGCGAACGCCGCCCGCCTGGATGATGGTGGGTGGGCAGTATCCCTGCTCAGGGGCAGATTGCGATCTCCAAAGTTCCTTGCCGGTGTCCTTGTCGAACGCGACCGTGTGGCTTCCTTCGCCACCAACGACACAAATCAGTTTTTTGCCATCAATCAGGGGGTGGCTTGCATAGCCCCAGAGAGCGGATTTGGTTTTGTACTCTTCCTTGAAGTTCTTTGACCAGAGAATTTTGCCTGATTCGACATCGAAACAAAAGAGATTCCCCTCGGCGCCAAGGGTGTAGACCTTGCCTCCGGAAACGGAGGGGGTGCAGCGGGGACCGGCGGGATAGGAGATGCCGTAGGTGACCGGATATTCATGCTTCCAGAGGAGGACGCCATCCGCTTCGTTAAGGCAAAGAACGCGCTCGGTGCCAGTGAAGGTTTTGCGTGCGAAGTTGTCGACTTTCACATTGTCGGAGGTGACATAATCGGTGACGAACACCTTGCCTCCAGCGACGGCGGGTCCGGAATAGCCTCCGGCGACTTTCGATTTCCAGACAGTCTTGGGACCGCTTTGGGGAAGAAGGTCGACGATCCCCTCTTCGCGCCAAATGTTGTCCCGGTTGGGCCCCATCCACTGTGGCCAATCCTCCGCCTGGAGAGTTATGGGGAGCAAACAGGATAGAAAAAGGGCGTAGGTTGTCTTCATGACCGGAATTCCTGAATCCATGGGCCCTGCCCCTCGCATGGGGCACAATGCCGCTTGGGAACATTATAAGTGCCAAACGCCCAACTTACCCTTGGACAAAAGGATCCCACGGACCCGAACGGAGCGGTGAATCACAAAAGGACCAAAGCAACCAATCGATTTGGCGATCCCAAAAACCGGTGAAACATTCGTTTACAAAAAGACAACCATTCGGACGGGAATCCACGGCAGAGCAAATGTTTAATTGCCCGGCTTTTGTTCCTTGCGGCAGGGGAGGTTTTCGATGCGGCGGATTCCCTCGGGGAGGGTCGCTTCATGGATCAGAAAACAGGGGATCTGCTCACGAATCGGAAAAATCACCTCGCAGCGGGTGCAAACAAAGCCGTTTTCCCGCTTTTCGACGGGAACCTTGGGATCACACGGGCAACGGAGGATGTTCTGGATTTCTGCGTTCATGACGATTGTTCTAGGGACCATTTTGAGCTTTCCCAGCGATATTGGATCGGCCCTCGTGCCCCTCAGGGGTGCCACGGATCGCCCCCAAGCGTTAACAGAATGCCAACCGCCCGCCAGGACCTGTCTCTTATACACATCTGACGCTGCCGACGATACTCCTTG
>CAWUOD010000675.1:0-2285 GCA_963923115.1 uncultured Singulisphaera sp. | reverse complement strand
AAAAGCAGCCATGCATTGCGATCATCCCCAAGCGCCCCAGCCACGGAGAAGCTTCCCAAGACCATCCCGCCGAACAAACCTGCCTGCATTAATTGGGGTTGCTCGAGCAAAAGGTACCCAAACTTCGCAATCATTGGGCCCGGGCGGACAAGGGCAGCCCTTTGGGTAATTGCTGCCACGACAAGAGCAAGGATCAAACCTGCCCAGGGGAAAAGACTCACATATGCCAATCCCGTCCAATTCGTTCCTTCCGAAAGACCCAGCGCAGCGGCCCCATAAAGGAGAAGCCCGAGATAAACCCCTTTAAGGAGATATTCCAAATTCCACCAATCGTTTTTCATGGCCATGCTTTGTTGGGGAGGTTTGCAGATTTCAGTTTTATCTTAGCGAAGCCAAGCCTGTTGGGACTGTCCAAAGCACTTTTGCTGACCAACCATCCGCCCCCGAATCGAGGTCCAATTTCGAACTAGCCATGGATTGCAATTTTCGCGCTATTCCCGGTGGTCAGTTCGGCGGTTGTCTTTTCGATCGGATTGGCGTTTTTTTTCTTCAAGACGGCGTCTTTGGGAACCCTTGGTTGGTTTGGTTTTCACACGAAATTTTGGCCGGTCAAGCGAATCCAAAATCATTTGGGTCAACTTTTCAAGACAATCACCCCGATTGCGTTCCTGATCGCGGTGAACCTGAGACTGAATGAGTATGTCACCTTCATTGGTAAAACGGCTGGGAAAGCCGGCTTTCATCCGTGCCAGGGCCCATGGGGGAAGAAGAACCAAACTCTTTGACAGACGCCAACGAACAAAAGTTTTGGAAGCAACTTTGTTCACATTTTGCCCGCCAGGGCCACCCGAACGGGCGTAGGAAAACTCAAGTTCCTCATCAGGAATCTGGATTTTGTCGTTTATGAAAAGCATAAAAACCTTCGCTCCGAATGATCCGTGATTTTTCACACATCCTGACGAACCGAAAGCACAAATAATTGTTCGCAAAAAATCATCTATCGGCGGACATCCACCAATTTTACCTCTGGCCAAATGGATCGCGCCTGACGGGTCAAATACTCCCTTGTTCCATTGATGGAACTTAGCCGAACAACCTTCTTGGATATCAATCTTGCCCGCTTCAGGGGAAGTTTGCGCAGGGTTTCCTTGATGGTTGGTAAAAGTGCCGGGCTCATACTGAAACTTCGCAGTCCGAATCCAAAAAGCGGTAGAAAGCACCTTGGTAATCCGGCCATTTCACCACAAATGGTGACGCGTTTGTTTCGCGCATGACACTTGGAAATGATTTTGCCAATGAGTTGAAAAACCGTGGGGTTAAATGGTTCACACAGATGCGCAACACGAGGATTGTCCCGGTCTGCCGCCATTAGATATTGGATCAAGTCATTTGATCCAATGGAAACGAAATCAACCAGGTCCAAAAACCTATCCAGCCCTAATGCGACCGAGGGGACCTCAACCATTATTCCCATCGGAATTTCGGTTTGGTGGGGAATCCCCTGGCTGGCTAGTTCTCCCAATATGTCATCCAGAAAACGCCTGAGATATTTCACTTCCTCAACCCGACTTACCATCGGAAACAATAGGCAAACTTCCCCAAAAATTGCCGCGCGCAAAATCGCGCGAATTTGCGTTTTAAAAAAATCCGGATTCTCCCGAATCATCCGAATACTGCGGAATCCCATAAACGGGTTTGCTTCCACCGGTATAGCCAGATTGGTGAGTTGCTTGTCACCACCCACATCAATGGTTCGTATGGTAATCCTTTTATTCGGGGAAGCCTCGATAATTTCCCGATAGTTTTGAAATTGCTCCTCCTCGTCAGGCAGATGTCCCATGTTGAGGAAAAGATACTCGGTGCGATAAAGCCCTACTCCATCAGCCCCTACCTGGCAGGCCATTTTGGCATCCGCGAGGCTGTTAATATTGGCAAGAAGTTCACATCGAACCCCTTCAGGATTAACAGGATCCAGGTCCCTGTTTTCAATGAGTCGATTTTTGAGGTCATAGTATTCGCGATTCAACTTGCGAAATGCCGCCTCCCGCTCCGGGCCTGGTCGCAAATGAACGCGTCCCTCACGGCCATCGACGGCCACCAGATCCCCTTCTGAAACATGCAAAAGAATATCCCGGACACCCGAAACGGCAGGGAGGCCCAATGCCCGGGCAAGGATGGCACCATGGCTGGTGGCGCCGCCAGTTTCGGTGATAAGCCCAACTACATTCGCCTTTTCAAGTGTATGGGCGAATGAGGGTAGGAATTCCGGCGCAATCAGAACAATG
>CAWUOD010000674.1:0-2285 GCA_963923115.1 uncultured Singulisphaera sp. | reverse complement strand
CTGTTGAGGTAAACGCGTGCCTTGATGCATTGGGTGAGCCATCCATGGCAAGTCGAATCACCGCTTTGTTATCGTTGACAGCGTAACCGAAGTTGCGCGTCCTCCATATTATTCCCGCGATAGCCCCCCGATATGGGGGGCCCACTACAAATCTGTTTCCCCTTTGCCGCGCGCTGCAAAGCGAGGGATGTTTTGTTGAGATCGCCGCAACGGATGCCGATGGTCCGGGTGGAAGTATCGATTCATCCCAAATTCCAGCGGACCTTTCGATTCGGATTTTCCCCCGATCCTGGTCCGAATCCTGGAAATATTCCCGGCCTTTCGCAAAGTGGATTCATCTTCATGTCAACGATTATGATTTGATTCACACTCATGCGGTCTGGTCCCATGTTCCGGCATGTGCGGCCGTTGCTTCAATCAAAAAAAAGGTCCCCTTCGTTGTTCGACCTGCGGGAATGCTTTCTTCATATTCCGTGGGTAGGAGGTCTTTTGCCAAGAAACTCCTCTGGTGGGTTCGTGAAGGGCAAATGGTTCGCCATGCTTCTGCCTTTCACGCCACTAGCCATGGTGAGGCCCAGGAGATCCGCCGATTTCGGCCTGATGCGGAGATATGGACCATTCCTCATGGATTGCCTGAGGAGGCTTTTTCCAATCCGCCTGAGCCGGATTGGCTGCGACAAAAGTGTCCGGAAGCTGGAAACAAGCCAACTATTCTTTTTTTCTCGCGTATTCATCCCAAGAAGGGTTTGTCGGATATTTTGATACCCGCCGTCTCCCAAATGGATTCCGGGGCCCATCTGGTGATCGCGGGGGGCGAGGATTCCCATGTGCCCGGTTATGAAAACGAAGTGAGGAGTCAGGTTCAGCTTTTGGGTTTGGCAGGTCGGGTTAGCTTTCTTGGCCCCATTGCCCCTGAGGACCGTTGGCGACTCCTCGATGGCGCGGCGGTTTTCGTTCTTCCAAGCCAGGCGGAAAATTTTAGGGTGGTGGTTACCGAGGCCATGGCCCGGGGAACTCCCGTTGTAATTTCCGATCAGGTCCAAATCGGAGATATCGTTGAAAACCATTCGGGAGGGATGGTAATTCCCCGGAACCCCGAAATTTGGGCACAAACACTAACCGAAGTCCTTCATACTCCCTGGAATCGTTATCCGCGCTATCGGGGAACTTGGGATTCGGCGGCAAAGGCTGTGATTAAAGGATATGAAAAGATTTTGAAAGCTAAATAAATATCGCTTTTTTCTGGCGGCCAATTTCCATTAAGGCTCGGGAAAAACCCGGGCCTTTTTTTATTTGTCCGGCAATTTCCCTTTTGACCTATTTACTTGTCATATCTGGATTTACAATTTTCAAAACGGTTAAAATGTTCAAAAATTTGGTGTTCTGTTTTGGGTATGGTATACTGTTGGCTTCCGAGTCCATTAGCTTGAGGGTATTTAGCCTCTTGGCCGTTGGATGTTTGGCCAGGGCCACTTGTTTTCCATGGGCGCATTGAGCGTCCAAACGCATCAGGTCCTGGATATCGTTCCCTCTAATTGATTGGGAACAAGAAAAGGACCGTTAGATGAAGTTCTCCGAAATGGGGCTCGCTGAGCCTGTGCTTAAAGCTATTGAAGCCGAAGGTTACCACACTCCCAGTCCAATCCAGGCCCAGGCGATTCCTGTGGTCATGTCTGGTCGTGATGTTTTGGGGTGTGCGCAAACGGGCACGGGTAAAACTGCCGCCTTTGCGTTGCCTACGATTCATCGTCTTGTCAATCGGGGTAATCCCCCCAAGGGGCATGGTCGCAAGATTCGGGCCCTGGTTATTGCTCCCACTCGCGAATTGGCAAATCAGATTTGCGACAGTTTCCTTGCCTATGGAAAAAATACCCCGCTTCGGACAATTGCCGTTTATGGTGGTGTGAGCCAGGGCCTTCAGGTTCGGGCGCTTCGGCATGGGGTGGATATTCTGATTGCGACTCCAGGACGCCTCGTCGATCTGATGGGGCAGGGGTATGTCGATCTTGGTGCGGTCGAAACACTTGTTCTTGACGAGGCGGACAGGATGTTCGACATGGGGTTCGCCCCCGACCTCAAGCGGATTATTCAGCGGTTGCCTGAGGAGCGTCAAAACCTTCTGTTTTCCGCCACGATGCCCAAAGCCATCAAGGAACTGGCGGATGCCATTCTGAAAGATCCTGTTCGTATCGAGATCATTCCTGAGAAGACTCCGCTCGAAATCATTGCTCAATCACTCCTTCGGGTTCCGACAAAATCGGCAAAGGCCCGGGTTTTGGCGGCTT
>CAWUOD010000673.1:0-2287 GCA_963923115.1 uncultured Singulisphaera sp. | reverse complement strand
CCGTATGTTTAGATATTATCGGTTCCTCCGCCATTTTTCCCATACCACCAATCTTCGTCTCCCTACGGCCTGGCCTTTTTTTGTCTCCGTCCCTTCCTGATCCGAGCTGCGATTTTTAATGAAATTTGGGGAGGATGGAAGCCAGTTACTGAAATGCGTTCCGATTTCGGCGATTTTCCAGCCGTTTCGGGGCTTCGGTGTCCTGGTCGCTTGCTGTGGGTGCCCGGGATCACTTTTGGTGTCTGGAGCCCATGGGGCGCCGGGTTCTCCGAGGTGCAATGAAAGGTTAGCCAGGAGAGGGTAGTCATGAATCATGTCCTCCCAAAGGATTTGGATAGGGCGGTTGATCTCGGGACCGAATCCCGTTTTGCGAATCCCTGGCAAAAGGTTGGGGATGAGTTTTTCGATGGCCTTTTGTAGAATTTCGATACGGTTCTTTTCCCGCCTTCCCATCAAAGTGGCTGCCATGCGCCAACTGCGCCAAATCTGGGTTTTGCTAGGTTGGGTGATTCTTCCCCTTGGGATGAGTTGGGCCCAGACCAGTCAAGAGCCACCCCTTTTGCCTAATCTTCCTGGTTTGCCTGGGGGTGGGGCGACTCCGGGGGCCCAGCCACCCCCACTGGGAACTCCTGCGGCTCCCCCGGGAATCCCCGGGTTGCCTGGAAATTTGCCCGGTTTGCCGGGCGGGTCGAGTGCGGAGCCTCCGTTGGCCGGATCGCCCCCAGGATCGGGCGCTGGCATACCGCCTGCCGGTATGCGCCCGTTGAGGGATTCCGGCGATTCCAAATCTTCCAATAAGGACACAGGCTCCTCCAGCAAGGATCTTGGGCCATCCAATCCGGCTCCCAGCTTTTTTCCTGTCGATCCACCGTTTCCCCAAGTGCTCCTCAGGACGCGAGTCGCGGGAATCGCAAGTCCCAACGAGGAAGTGACCTATCGGATCAGTCTCAATAATCCAACGGCCGCGGCAGCCCATCAGGTCCGGGTTCGGCAATCCTTGCCTGCCAATGGAAAATTTGTTCGAAGCACACCCTCTCCGAATAGCCAGGAAGGGGAATTGGTCTGGCAACTCGCGACAATGGAAGCCGGCGCGACGAAAGAAATTGTGGTGGTTTTTCTTGCCAACGGAAATGGGGATCTGGAAAGCACCGCCCGGGTCTCATTTGAATATGGGCAATCCGTGAAAACCCGAATGGAATCCGCTCTTCAGGTTCGGACAGGCGGTCCACAGTCGATTCTAGTGGGGGACACATTCACCCTGGTAACAGAGGTGACGCATGCCGGTTCCGCGCCCCTTGACGAGGTCACCCTCACCCAGACGCTTCCCCCGGGTGTGGAGTTTCTCAACAGCAAGCCTTCCACAACCGGGGACAGCCCGCTGGTCTGGCGGTTGGGAAAGCTGCAATCGGGTGAAACAAAACGGGTTGAAATCCAGCTTGTATCAAAAAAATCCGGGCCAATCGAAACGGTCGCCACGGTGACCAGCGGCACGCAAAAACGCGAGGCGAACCTAAAGTTGGTGGCAGGGCAGGTGAGCCTTGAATTGTCCAAGGGCGGGCCTGACCGGCGGGCGGTTGGCCGTCCGGCGACATATTTCATCACGGTCGCCAACAAGGGGACGAGCGCCGCGACCAATGTCAAAATATCCCACAAGCTTGATCCTAATATTGAGCTTCTTTCGGCCAGCGGAGGAGGCGCCAACCAGGGGGGCGATCTGAAATGGACCATCCCGACGCTTGGGCCAGGCCAAAAGCAAACGGTGACTTTTGTCCTGCGGGCCCTTCGGGCCGGTGAATTAAAAAGCAGGACGGAAGTGGTCGCGGACAAGGTTTCCGCGGGACTCCAGGCGGAAAAAATCACCCGCTTTGAATCGCCGAAAGGGCTCATGGTGGAGCTCGACAAAGTGGCCGACCCGGTATTGGTGGGGGAGCAGACGGCCTACACGGTTCGGTTGCTCAACTTCGCGAACCAACCCTACACGGCCGCTGTTGTCGCCGTGACGCTTCCCGAGGAATTGCAGGTGGTGGACGCTCGTGGCCAAACCGCGGCCGATCGCAAGGGGCAACGGGTGGTTTTCGCCCCCCTTTCCAGTGTGACCTCCGGAGTTCAGCCCACATTCACGGTATATGGCAAAGCCACCAAGGCCGCGGACGCCCGCATCAGGGTTGAGGTCACCTCGACCGAACTTGGCGCCACGCCACTCCTGTTCGAGGAGGGGATTCAAATTCAGGGAACCGAGCCCACGAGACCAGAGAGGATCTCGTATGCCGTCTTCTGCTTGAAAAAA
>CAWUOD010000672.1:0-2290 GCA_963923115.1 uncultured Singulisphaera sp. | reverse complement strand
GAGATCCTCTCTGGTCTCGTGGGCTCGGAGATGTGTATAAGAGACAGGGTCGTGAATGGTCACAATTGTCGGGAGTTCGCACGGGACGGGAAAATAGTTTGGCTCGTGATAAAGGTCAAAATTTGCGGTGGTAAAGGTCGCCCGCAATTGGCGGGAATAAAACCCCTTGGCCAATCGGGCACCCTGACGGAAGAGCCAAGGGGCGCGTTGGCGCCTGGTTTGGTCCTCGACTTCGTCGCTCGTTGGTTGAATTGTCAAACCCTGGTTTTCGACATCCTCCGTTGGAGCCCTAAGGCAGGATTTTGCGTTTTCCACCGGGATTTGTGTTGGGTTTTGTTTCGGGCTCCGGCCAAAAAAGGAACAAAGGCGCCTCTTCAATGCGGGAGCATATTCATACCAGCCCCGAACACCCTCAAGCAGGATTGGTCCCGGGAATGTGCCCACCTTTTCAAGTCCATGGGCCTGGTCATTTTCAGAAGGGTTGTCAATTTTTAGGGCGCGAAGGGCCTCGACCAGTTCCACCGTATGATGGCCGATGCCTGCTTTGCGATGCTTTAGGCAACGAACGCCGACAAGAACCCTCATGCGGCCTCCTGCCATGCATGGTTTTTGGGATTTTACTCACCGCAAGGTTTTAACGGATTTTGGGCCAGGGTGTCAAGCACCCGGAATGGTGGTTGACCGCTCCAGATTCCGCCGCAAGGCCCCCCACTTGGAGGCCATCGTTGGCTTTCCAATCTTTGTGCTGATTTAAAAAAAGTCAGGATATGAATCGATATATATAAAATTATATCAAAATTAGAGTTCTGGGCCCATTTTTCCTTGAATTGGCCCTCGGTCGGACAAGAAAACGGCTTGTTGTGTCATTCAGGCTGCCCGGGAGGCAGGCTTTGTTGGGAATTGTTCCCCGGAGGGATTGGAAAAAGGCAGGAGCTTTTCGGAGGGTTTCACCAATCGGGGTAACCTGGTTTCGCAACCAGGATCACCCCTCCAAACCCCTTCCAGGCTGGAGATATAGAATTCCACAAAAACCTCCCCTGAGGCGTTTTCGGGGACAATCGAAGTGCCGGGAATCAGGTGGGATTCACCCGGTTCGAGGTAAGGAAGTCGTTGATTCCACGATTCAATCAAAAGGGAATCTGTCCCATCGCTGTTGGGAGTCGTCCATCGCAAATGAATGTCGATTTTTCCATGCTGGGGCCAAAATGACCTTGCAGGATTGCTTACACGAATCTGAAAGTCAAAGGGTTTGCCGGCGACCAAGTCCAAATCCAGTTTCAGAACCTCAACGGTTCCATGGATGTCTTCGAAAATCGAGTAGGTTGGGCTTATTTCGGGGATTCCCCACCAAAGCAGGCTTAACAATCTTTTGGGAAGGGTGAGAAAAGAGTGCTGTCCCGGTTTGTCCGGACAGGATTCGTGGATGATCGACCCAGCAAAACGGGACATAATTCAACCCTTCCAGGGGGAATGGGTAAGTGGATTTGCTTTATGAATATCTGGTGTGGGTTGAGTCAAGGTCATTTTTGTGAAAGGGAACCAATCCTAAGCCAAGGTCTGACAACAAATTAGGAAACGCAGATGCATCGTGAGCGATTCGAAATCGCCTTGCAAAGACAAAGTTGGGGGATTTTTCGAATGTATCAAAAAAAATCTCCCGGAGAAATTCCCCGAGAGATACGAGTTGGGGGAAAAATAACTCCTCTCGAACCGGAAAAGAGAGCGCTCTCCAGCCACTCCATCGACGAAGGACGGTGGCTCCGAGAGTCGGGAAGCAACGGTCTTTGTTGACTTGCGGGTGATCGATCAAAAGGTCTTTGAACGCGTTAGACGACTTATTGAGAAAGGGCAAACGAGTTCCAATTCAATCCCGATAATACGGTATCAAGTGGGGCAATGCCAACAGCTTGATTTTCGTTCGATTCATTCATTTGGTGGTTCTTTTGTTAATGTTTGGCCTAACGCCGGGCCTCAGCCGCACCGGGGAGCTGTACATTGCAACGCCTGCCACAAACGGACCGCGCTCCCTGGTGTCGGCTGGAGGCCAATGTTAGGCGCGCGACCTGCGACAACTCCGCGCTTGTCTTCCCCGTACCTCTATAGCGTTGGGGAGGAGGGCAGATTATTCTACCGCGATCCCGTTTGCCCAACCCGTCGGTTGGAACGAAGGGTTAGTCCCGTTCTTGCGCTCGTACCTGACTTCGTACTCGCCCGCTTCTCCCACGAGCACCCAACCTGCACGCTCATAAAACTGGCGCGCCCTCGTCTCTTTGCCCGTGGTGAGCCACAG
>CAWUOD010000671.1:0-2291 GCA_963923115.1 uncultured Singulisphaera sp. | reverse complement strand
TCGCGGGAGCGCGCCTGGCCCCCGAGTCGGGCAAGACCCTCGGAATGGTAGGCGGCCAGGGTGGCATCATTCCAGCAGATAGCCCGGCGAACCTGGAGGTGGTCATGATCGATTCGGCCCGAGGAGTGGTGGGTGGCGCTGATGCCCGCGACGGACCAATCCCAAAGTCTTCCAATCTCCTGGAGTCTGGAGGCAAGAACCCTTGTGGCGGCGTGTGCCTGTCCCTCAAGTTGATTCAGGTTGAGTTCGCTCACGCCTCCCTCGGTCCAAAGATCCGTGGTGAGTCGCGCCTCGGCCAGTGTCTGGCCATCAAGATCGAAAGCGAGCGCCTTTACTCCCCCTGTGGAGAAGTCATAGCCCACAACTACTGCATCATCGGGTACGGTTGTCAAAGGTTGCATGGTCACATCCCAGGTTTGGCCGGGGTTTCCCCTCCCGGCAGAATCAGCATCGCGTCGCCGTAGCTATAGAAACGATATCCCTTGCGGATCGCGTCGTCATAAGTTTTCGCAAGTCTTTCGCAGCCCGCCAAGGCTCCGGTCAATAAAAGCAGGCCCGAGCGGGGGAGGTGGAAGTTGGTCATAAGTCCATCCACCACCCGGAAACGATGCCCCGGCCGTATGGTGAGGTCGGCCTCGCCTTTCCAGGGCTGGGGAAGATAGTGGGAGGTGACTGGATCCTTTTTCCAAATTCTTGCCGCGGATTCGAGCACGCGCGTCGTGGTCGTGCCCACGGCGATGACTCTTCCCCCACGCTTTTTGCAGTCGGCGATTTTTTGAGCGGCTTCGGCGGGGATTTCCCCCCATTCGGGTTCCACCTCATGCGTGGCGGGGTCGGTCTGGATGGTTTGAAAGGTTCCGGGCCCGACATGAAGCGTGACGCGGGCGGTTTCCATTCCCAAATCGGCGATTTGCGTGAGGAGTTCTTTTGTGAAATGGAGTCCGGCCGTGGGCGCCGCGACGGACCCAGGGGGGCCCGCCCACAGGGTTTGATACCGTTCGCGATCGCCCGGCTCCTCGCGCCCCGAACGGATGTAGGGCGGAAGGGGAAGGTGGCCAAAGCGATGTAAAAGATCGGCGAAGTTGCCTTGTGTTTCCGGGCGGACAAGCCAGCGGCGTCTTTCCGTGCGGCCAACGAGCACGAGCGGGAGGCTTTCCAGGCCCTGCGGGCTTTCCGCAAAAAATCGGGTCCCCGGGCCTGGTTTGCCGCCTGTCCTTGCCATCACCTCCCAAAGACCAAAGCCTGCCCGGTCGCCACCGGCTTCATCCGGGTTCAAAGGCGCCAGGCGGACAAAGAGCATCTCAAATGCCCCGCCTGTCCCCTCCCTCGTGCCCAAAAGCCTCGCGGGCAGGACGCGGGTGTCGTTGAAGACAAGAAGGTCTCCGGGCTTAAGCCAGGAGGTGAGGTCTCTTACCGTTTGGTGATGGAGGTTTTTCCCATCGGGATCGAGCACAAGGAGTCGGGCATGGTCGCGCGGTTCGACGGCGTGTTGGGCGATAAGCTCCGGCGGAAGGTGGTAATCAATGAACCACCCCGCCGAAGCGGTTTGCAATTCGTTGTCCACGGCTCTTACTTGAACGATTCGACCCAGGAGTCGAAACCCTTTTGGTATTTCTCGATGGTTTTTGCGGGGCCGACCATGCGGATCTGGTAGGGGACCTCGCCTTCGAGGTAAATCGCGCTCATCTTGTAGCCCGGACGCGCCTCGGCTTTGGCATTGGGATTAAATGGAGCCGCTTTGAACATATAGGTGCCGGTTATGTCCAGGCGTTTGCCGGAGAGACCCGCGATCTTGACATCGGTCTCTTTCGATTCGCCATCCGGGAAGGTGTCCTTCCACCTCTTGATGTTGGCGGCGACGCCACCGCCTAGTCCCTTGAAAAGGACGATTTCGCCATCCTTTGCGCTCTCGCCTGGGAGTTTGAACTGCCCAAAGCGCATGGTGTTGGAGGGGGCTTCCTCCTTCCATTCGGCGGGGACGGCGGCCCCTGATTTTTCGATCCGGACAACCGGCCCCTTTTCCTGGCCGATCCCCAGGGATCCCAGGGCAATCACACTCGCCGCGCACAACCAGTTTCGCAAAGATTTCATCAGTTTCTCCCTAAAAAGGTCTTTCAATTCCAATACTACAAACCCCTGAACCAATCATACCCCTGGGCCACCTTGCCCGATTCGGCGTCACCCGGGTGCGCCAGGATGGCGTATCGCAATTTGAGCGATTCGCCCGCCTTGAGTTTCACGAGGTCGTTGTTGCCCCGCATGGCGGGAAAACCCGACTTGGAACCTGTCTC
>CAWUOD010000670.1:0-2306 GCA_963923115.1 uncultured Singulisphaera sp. | reverse complement strand
AGCGTCAGATGTGTATAAGAGACAGACCTACTTCCTTTATGTCAAATCCCCAAAAGCATGCTCCACGATGTCTTTTGCGAACGCCGAGGAAGCATCACAATACCTGATCACCGAACAATCGGTCTGTTGCGTGCCATGGGATGACGCCGGGGCCCACCTGCGATTTTCGGTCACCTATATCGCCGGGACCGAAGCCGCCGAGGATGCCCTCATGGCGGAAACAGTGCGCCGCCTTGGCGCGCTTGGCCTCAAGTTTTGATTCTGTCCTGATGGTATTTCGCCCGATTCATCAAGGGCGTCAAAAGCTCACGAAGGGAATGGTCCGGATACAAAATCCAGGGCCATTCCCGATTCATGGCCAACCGGTTGGACGCGCGGGCCATAACCGCCCCGCGAATCCTCTTGTCCAACTCGCCATACCGGCCGGAAGCCCTTGCATGAATTTTCCACAAGAGTTGCCGGGCCTTTAGTCTTTTTTGTGAACGGCCCAATTCCGTTGCCCCGCGAACATTTATCCATTCCCCAAGCAGATCCCGCCCGATCCCGGTTTCACCCGTCAGGCGATCCGGGTTCCACCAAACCCGCCGCATTTCCTCCCGCAGTTGCTTTTCCTCCTCCTGATCCACCCTGGGCAGCGCAAGGCGCAAGGTCGCCGTCACAAGTGCATAGCCGGGCGGATCCACACCGATCCATGCCCTGCCCACCTGATCGGTGACATTGTCGTAGATTGCCCCTCCCAAACCGTGCACGAACATATCACATAAAAACCACCTAATAAATAGGGTGTTAGTCAGGGCCCTGGGCCTGACTCCCATTCCCCTCTCAAGGAACTGATCCCGCCAACTCCCGAAATCTTTCGGATCAAGGACCAACAGTTCCTCTCCCGGCTCCCCACCTATGATCAAAATCTCCCTCCGCCTTGTAAGCCAAAGGGGACGCCTGGAAACGCCTGTTTTCGCGACCAACCAGAAAGGAGCCTCATTCCAACCGCCCTCCATTTTCAGGTCGGCCATGGGCTGCCCGGGGTTGGTTATCCCGTTTTTCACCCTATGGGAGCGCAATGCCTCATTATGCAGATAGGCAAAACGGTCAATATCGCGAAGGACGCCAGAAACAAAACAATAAAAAGATCTCGTTTGTGACAAAACAGACTGAAAGACATCGGGAAGATCCAAACCAAAAACCCGTTGTCCTTTTTGCCTCAAATTTGTGTTGAATTGACCCAGGGAGATGGTGGAGGTATTTTCAGGGGCCCTATTGGCGGTTGAAAGCAAATCCCGGCCCACCGCCTCGATTCCCAATCCCCCGGACAAACTTCTCCAAACGGGATTCCAATCCAGGCCCTCCCCAATCGTTTCGACACCTTCCCAGGGCCCACCCCCAAAACCGAAACCAAGCTTAAGACCAGCCTTCGCCAGATATCCCTTTATTCCGATTTCCGGGAATGGGAGCCACATCTGTCGACAAAGGTCGGCATCCGCAACCAGATTGAAGGCAAATCCCCCAACCGCATCGGCCAGCCCCCTTGTGGCAAAATATTTCGCCCAAACACCGGGGTGACAAAGTTCTGGTTGATGGCCCGACGCGACCCAAGGACTTGCCAAAAGGCCCGGATCGAGACCCAAAATCGTCAAAAGTTCCGCCCGCGCCATGGCACGCATTTCGGCCCAAGGCTGGGAAATTCCGGCTAATGCCAGCTGGTTTTTATGAACCAGCCCGGGAAGTTCCTGAAATCCAGGCAGGCATAAAACCGCACCGTCCTCACTTGGGGCGCGGAAACCGCTCATCCGCAAAATCCGCAAGGGGCCGATGGCACAAGAATCCCGGGGCAGGAATCGATGGCAATAGGACTCGTGACCGACATTTCCCTTTCAAGCACCTGCCGATAATAGGCCAGCCTGGACTCGGCATGGTCAAGATGGGCGCCAAAGCTTCGGTTGGGATCCAGATAAATCCTGGGGACAGGCACCTCGCCAATGGTGAGCCCCTCCCGTACTGCCTGAACCCATAGCTGAATCGGCATCGCATAACCCAGCTCGGTTATGTTTAGTCGCTTGAGCCCCTCGACACGGTAAGCCTTGAACCCACAAAACGCATCGGAAAGCGATAATCCCAACTTGTCATTTAGTTCCTGGGTGATGGTGTGGTTGATCCGTCTTCGATCACCGGGAACAAAAGTGTCCTTTTCGTGGTGTCTAAGGTAGCGGCTTCCCGATGCGATATCGCAATGCTCAAGGGCTTGAATCAACCTGGCCAGGTATACCGGGTCATGCTGCCCATCGGCATCAATTGTGATCAGTGCTTCA
>CAWUOD010000669.1:0-2309 GCA_963923115.1 uncultured Singulisphaera sp. | reverse complement strand
GTCTCGTGGGCTCGGAGATGTGTATAAGAGACAGACCATGTCCTGAACCTTAGCCATGGCATGGATCCCAAATCGCCTGTCGCCAATTTTGAGGCGTTCATCCGAGCGGCCAAAGCATAGGATTAAACGCCAGCATCCGAGCGAAAGTGGGCCGGGAGCCATATGAAAAAGGGGAAAACGCCAACGAATGAAACCATTCACCCCGTTTCCAAAAGGGGGCCGCGCTTCTCTTTTACTGCGCGACACTTTTGGATTTCGTTCCTGGTTTTCCTTGAAATGGGTTTTGGTTTCACCGGAACTGTTTCCGCCCAAACCGATCCCCAAAATACCGCATTCTTTGAAAATCGTATCCGCCCTATCCTTGTCGAACACTGCTACCCATGCCACAGCACCGAGGCCAAAAAAGCCAAGGGGGGGCTCAAGCTCGATTCCCGTGACGATTTCCTCAAGGGCGGAATTGATGGGCCGATCGTTGTTCCGGGGGCGCCCGAGCAAAGTCGGCTCATTCGGTCCGTCCGACATCTTGATGCGGACCTGAGGATGCCCCCGCCTGGCGAGGGCGGAAAGAAACTCTCCGAAACAAAAATCTCCGAATTGACCCAGTGGGTAAAAAGTGGGGCGCACTACCCCTTCGCCACATCCACGGTTCGGGATGGTTCCGACAAACCCTGGTCCATGGAGCCTCTGAGGATCGTGGATCCACCAAAAGTCCGGGATACCAAATGGGCCAAAACCCCAATCGATCATTTTATCCTTAAAAAGCTGGAAACCCTTGGCCTCAAACCCTCCAATCAGGCGGACAAAAAAACCCTAATCAGGCGGGCGACTTATGATTTGACCGGTTTACCCCCCACGCCTGAGGAAATCGCCCAATTTGAAGGGGACAATTCTCCGAATGCTTTTGCCAGGGTGGTGGATCGGCTTTTGGCATCTCCCCGATATGGGGAGCAATGGGGAAGGCATTGGCTCGATGTGGTCCGTTACGCGGACACAGCCGGGGACACGGCGGACTATCCATTGCCCGAGGCCTGGAAGTACCGAAATTATGTCATCGATTCCTTCAATGCGGACAAACCTTACGACAAATTTTTACAGGAGCAAATTGCAGGCGACATCCTGGCCCGACAAGGTCCACCCGAACGCTACGCGGAAAAGGTTGCGGCCACTGGATATCTGGCGCTTTCGCGGCGATTTGGTTTCGATTCGGAAAATTATCATCACCTGACCATTCAGGACACAATCGACACGCTGGGCCAAAGCGTTCTTGGCCTTACACTTGGATGCGCCCGTTGCCACGACCACAAATTCGACCCTGTTACCATGAGAGACTATTACGGTCTTTATGGAATCTTTGACAGCACGCGCTACGCGTTCCCCGGATCGGAACAAAAGGGGAAATACCGCGCCCTTGTTCCCCTCGTCCCCTCCGGGGAATCCCAAGCCAGGTGGCGGGAATTGCAAACACGATTTGTCTCCACGGGAACCCAGCCCGTTTCGATTCTCCGATCGCTCGATGACCTTGACGGCGATTTTGAAATGCAAAAGTTTGCCGCGGGCGGAAGCAATGGCGTGCTGGTTCCACCATGGCTTTACGAAGGCAAGGTGTCGGTGACCCAGGCGGCGCAAAGCCCCTTCAAAAATCTTTACGCATTTGGAGGCGTCGGGGTCAGCATCGCGCCCGACGCGGGGGAATACGAGGTCAAGCAGCAATTCCACCCGGCACGCGCCAAAGGTCTTCTCTATTTCAACATCGACCTCAAAGTTGCCACGAATCCCGCGACCTCCATGGGAGGCCACCGTCTGTCGATTGGGGCGCAGGGCTCACCACCAATTCTGGAAGCCACGATTTCCCGGGATTTGATCTCATTCGGCAAAGGGGCAGCCAAGTTTTCCCTACCCCTGGTTATGTCGGGTGAATGGCACAGCCTGCAATTGGTGTTGGATCTCAACAACCGGACTTATGAGGGATTGCTCGGGATACCCGGGAATGTGGCAAAAATTCCCAGGCTCCCCTTCCTATCGGGCTCCACTCACCAGGTCAATTTTCTGCTGATTGATTCCAAAAGCGGAATTCAGGGAAAGCTTCCAGGCCTCGACCTTGACAACATCACCATCCAGGACGCTCCCATCGCTCCAATATCATTTTCTCCAACAGGGCTCCAGTTGGAAACGATTTCCCTGCTGGAAAAATTGCGGGCGGAAGCCAAAACCCTCGCGGGCCTGGATGGAGATTTTGAGGCCCAAAAAACAGGGACAACGCCTGCGCTCCCCTTCCATCCAGGGCCCAACAGCGGGGTCAAAATCATTGC
>CAWUOD010000668.1:0-2312 GCA_963923115.1 uncultured Singulisphaera sp. | reverse complement strand
TCCAAGGTCTGGAAAGAATTGGTTCCAACAGTGTCATTATTTAGCTCCCGGGTGCGGGATCAGGCGTTTGTGTTCGGCCGCAAGTCCTGGATTACCAATTGCTTCGTAGTATCCAGCCAATAAAGAATTGGCGGCCAGGCAATTGGGGTCAACAGTCAGGGCTTTTTTGGCCCATATCAAAGCACTTTTTGGATGCCCGGATCGTAGAAATATTCCCGCCGCCTCTGCCATCAGATTGGCATCTTGGGGACGAAGTGGAAGTTCTTTTTGGAAAATCGTGTCAAGTCGTTCCTGCTCGGAACGCATTTTTTCCACTTTTACTTTCCATTCACCCGCCCGAATTTCATTTCCTGTTTCGAAGAGAGCCTTACGAAAGTTATCTGCGGCAATTACATTGGAAGGATCCAAGGCAAGGGCTTTTTCCAGATCAGGCAGGGCGATTTCCGCCTTTCCACTTTGGAGCAGCAATTTTCCCCTTTCCGCAAAAGCCTCGGGCAACTCGGCATAATTTGTTAAAATAAAATCCAACAAGGTTAATGCTTGATCCGTTTTTCCGAGCAAATCCAATGTTTTCGCCTTTTCGAGAATCCAATCGGCCTGATCCGGTAGGGCCTCAAGGGCTTTGTTCCAGTGGTTAATGGCTTGGTCAGGCTTTTTTAAAGCCAAAAGGATTGATCCGGCTTTAGCCTCGATTTCCGGAGCACATTTTTTCAAGGATCGGATTAGTTGCTCAAGGATTTCGAGTGATTCTTCCTTATGATCGGTGAATTCTTGAAGTGTGGCCTCAGCCATCTGGCAGCGGATGTCTTTGCTTTGTCTTTTCCAGCGTTCAATCCATTGGCCCGCGACCAGAGGTTCTATCCTTGCCATGCAGCCCCTAACAATCGCTTCCATTGTCTGGTCGTATAAAACAGGATTTTGTTGGGCTAAAAAAAGAGCATAATCCAGTTGATCTCTCCATTTTGGACTTTCGAGACGAATTAGGACCTGTTGGAAATCCCACGCTTTTTGCTGTTGATTGGAGTGCGGGAGCGATAAAGCCTTTTGGGCGGCTTCCAGATCGTTGTTCAACCGAAAAACCGCAGAAGCAAGAGGCGAATGGCTTTTTATAAAATTGGGATTCTGATCCAAAAGAGTTATCCGGGCTTTACGATAACAATATGTTTCCAACAGGTTCAAAATTTCGGCTTCAATGGCCGCTTCATTTTGTTCTTTGTCGATAAACCAAATCAAAAAAAGAGCGCCGCCCAAAAAAAGGGTGGCGCAAACATAGCCAAATAGGTGTTTTTTTTTCACAGGTCATTCCCAAAAGGGGGAGTAACCAAAGTGCTTGCCTTTAGGAAAAATTAAGCAAAATTATTTGATTTCAAAAGTTACATCCGGATTTTTTCCGGACTTTACATCCACAGTAAAACCAGAAGAATTGGGGTCCTTGAATTTTTCTGGCACCTTGACCGATTTTGTATTGCCAAAATAATCATCTTTGCCCTGGACACCTTTGGGTGCTTTCATTTTGGCCTGAATTGCCTCGTTCATTTTCGCAGGGGCCGATGGGGGGACAACACCAACTTTGGCAGGGCTGGCAAAAAGTTTCGGTTCGCTAAAGGTGCCGCTGGTGGAAATGGAAACAGTTTGGGTTACCCCACCTCCAAAATCAAAAACCAATGAACCCCCAGGCAGGGGGGCATTATTGAAAACGACTTTCCCCGATAATTCCCCGGTTGGACGGCCATTGCAGGCCACCGAAACCAGGGTTAGGGAAAACAACCCTAACACCCTGTGGAATCGGGTGCTAATTGTGTTAATCAATTTGTCCAAATGTGAATTCCTTAATGTGGTTACTTATAGGAATCATTGGCCAGTTGATGCTTCACCACCAGTTGCAGTTAACATGGCCCACCATTGAAGCGGTGCAACGGACTGATTTACAAAGCGCACGCTACCATCGCCAAAAGCGGCATTAATTCCGCCACTATGAGGACTGGATGCCCTGTTACCCGCCCCTTGATTTTCCTTTGGCTGAACCTGGAACATAGCCGCCGCACCTGATGGTTGACCTCCATCAGCAGTATCAGCAATTGCTGGACCCCAATCAGGCCAATAGTTTTGGGAGCCACCAGGGGCCCATCCATCGGATCCATAAGCCTTTGCCATTTTCTCGGTGAAGAAGATCGTATTGGAGGTGCCATCTGCTATGTATGCGGGGAATCGCTTGACTCCATAACCCCAGCCACCAGAGTAACTAAGGAAAAACACCTGGCCGTTGTACGCATAGCTCGCCAAACCGGAATCGTCAGGTGTCAAATGCCCAT
>CAWUOD010000667.1:0-2312 GCA_963923115.1 uncultured Singulisphaera sp. | reverse complement strand
GTCATCCACCAGACAGCGCGCGCGGATCCCTTTGCTGGAACCTTCCCAGGCCGGCTTGACCACGACCGGGAACACCATCGCGCCCGCCCGGCTTGCGATCAGGCTTTCGCTGTCGGTGGCTTCGACGGTAAAGCCGCGAGGCACTCGCACGGCGCCGCCTTCGACCAGTTTGCGCGCAATGGCTTTGTCGAGCGCGGCCGAGAGAGTCAGCGGGTCCGAACCGGAATAGGGGATGCCAAGCATTTCGAGAAACGCGGGGACGCGGGCTTCGCGGCTTCGTCCGATGCCGGTTCCCTCGGCAATGTTGAAAACAAAATCGGGCCGATGTTCGAGCACCCTGCGGACCAGCGCCTCCCCATCCCCAAGGAGGACAGGCTCATGACCCATGCCGCGAATCACGCTGGCAAGCGCCTCGACCGTTTCGGGACTGTCAAACTCCTCGTCCCAATCGTCCGTCAGGGGTCCCGCTGGACGAATGGCTTCCGATTTGAGATTAACGGCCAAGCCTATGCGCATGGTTCAATCGTCCCACTGTTGATATCAAACAGAAAACCCCGCCTGAGGCCGCATGGGGGCCGCAGCCGGGGTTTGGTATTGGGTCGGGACTCCTTCCCGAATCCCCAATCGTTGAAATGTCGGGCGCGAAAAGATCTGGCTGCCCGACACGGACTTACTCAAGTCGCCCTTTTTCGCCCTTATCCTTTTTTGCCCTTATATCAGGTCGCCCTTTTTCGGGCGGTGCGCCTCCGTCGGATACCCAGCTTGATGACCTGGCGGGGTGGCTCCTCGGAAATGTGTCCCGGGCCATTGGAGTGGGGACCACGCAGATTGGAGGGGCAACAATCCCCGGCGATCGATTCAATATCGCCCAGTTTGGCTTCCTTGAGGCCGCGCGCGACGATCTGTTCGTCGGTTTCGGTCTGTTGCTGGGCCTGGGCGGTCCGCTTGGTTGCTTTTTTGCGACGGGCGATCCGCTCGCTGTTTTCGGGAACAAGGGCCGAGTTGGTCCCCTGGAGCAATGAACTGACGCCACGCGTCGCGGTGGTCTGGATCGTCGCGGGACGGTCCTGGGCCTGATAGCGCACAAGCAGCCCTTCATAGTTGCGAAGAACAACCGCGTCATCCGATGCCGAGACGAGGTAGTTGGGCATGAGGGGGATCTTGCCGCCACCGTGGGGACTATCGACGACATAGGTTGGGATGCCCAGGCCGGACATATGGCCCCGGAGTCCCTCCATGATTTCGATACCCTTCCAGACGCTGGTGCGGAAGTGCCCCGCGCCAATGACAGGATCGCAATGGAAGAGGTAATAGGGGCGGACCTTGATGCGCAAAAGCCCGCGGAGGAGACGGCGCATGGTGGCGAGGTCGTCGTTGACACCCTTGAGCAACACCGAGTGGTTGTTCACGGGCATCCCGCCACGAAGGAGCATCTGGACCCCCTTGGCAGCCTCGGGAGTGATTTCGCGGGGGTGGTTGAAATGCGTCTGGATCCAGACCTTGCCCACGGAACTGATCAATTCGATGAGCGACTCATCGTAAAGCCGCATTGGCAGGGTGACAGGAACGCGAGTCCCGATGCGGATGATATCCACATGGGGTATCGCCGCAAGATTTTCGAGGAAGAAGCGGAGCTTGGTGGTGGGCAGGGTGAGCGGATCACCACCCGAGAGGATCACATCACGGATTTCGGGATGCTCACGCACATATTGGACCATGCGGTGGTCATCGCGGCTGACGGCTTCCCAACCACCGCGCACCATGGTCGCCCGCTTGCGTGTGCAAAAGCGGCAATACATCGAGCAGACATGGGTGGAAACGAGAAGAGCCCGGTCGGGATACCGATGGGTCAGACCCGGAACAGGCGAGTCTTTCTCCTCGTCGAGCGGATCCTCCAGCTCGTAGCCGGAGGGGTTGTCCTTCTCGAGGGGGGAAGGAACAGACTGGAGCCGGATCGGATCCTGGGGATCCTCGGGATTGATCAGCGAGAAGTAGTAGGGAGCGATCGCGGTTTTGTATTCGAGCTCAAGGTCGGTGATGGCCGCCAGTTCCTCGGAACTGAAAGGAAGAAGGTCCTTGAGCTGACGGATGGACCGGAGGGAGTTTTGCGACTGCCAGCGCCAATCATTCCAGAGGTGGTCGGGGATGTCCTTCCAGACGGGGTGCCGCCTTGGTTTTCCCGGATTGTCCTCGACTTCGGGCGGATTGAAGTTCCACTGGGTGGGGTTCCAGTTTGCCGCCATGTGGGAGAGGGTTGGGCTCTCAGCAGTATCTGTCTCTTATACACATCTCCGAGCCCACGAGACCAGAGA
>CAWUOD010000666.1:0-2321 GCA_963923115.1 uncultured Singulisphaera sp. | reverse complement strand
GGAAAGCTTCATGAACCAAACCCCTCTTGGAAAATTTTGCCTTGGGAAAAAGAATCAAATAAAATTACCTTTGGTCCAAAGAACCTTGTCTATGAACCATAGCAAGTTTCCGGGCACAACGGTCCGAGGGCCAAATTCTGCACTTCGGACCGAAAAATCAAAACATAATTGCTATTTGACACCGCTGGCCCAAAGGATTCCTTCAACCATCATGGTTTGAAAACGAGGATCTTCCCAAACATCTTCCCTGTGGCCCAGCGCCGTGTAAAAAACTTTGCCTTTCCCGTAATCCCTTGTCCAGGTCAAAGCATAATCGCCATCCTTGCGATTACCTCTTTTATCACCTTCTTTTAGCTTCATATGCATAAGCACATTGAGTTTTGAACGATCGTATGGTGCTTTAAATTGGTAGATTTCATCGGTGATTTCAAACTCCTTCCCGAGGTGTTTCATGGAGGGGTGATCACTTTTCTCGACTTCGACTTTGATTTTTTCATGCCAAGGGTGGCCATCAAAATAACCTCCCACCAGATTTCCGTACTCCGGCCACTTGTAGAAGGTGTCGCTGGCGCAATGACTTCCAGTAAAACCTTTGCCTGAACGGACGAAATCCAGCAAATCGGCTTTTTGGGTATCACTCAGAGGTAGTTCGCCTGTTGTGTAGAAAAACACCGCATCGTATTTGGCGAGATTTTCCGCGGTTATTTCTTTTCGTGAATCCTGTGAACAGGTGACTTCAAATTTGCCCGTTTCCTTGCCAAGTTTTGTCAAAACTTTTTCGACGAGACAAAATTCATCGGGTTTGGGGCGTTTGACAACCGAATGAACAAATCCCTTGGATTCGGTAATTACAAGCACTTTTTTGGGTTTGAGTGAATCCTGGGACCAACCGTTAAGGCTAATCCCAAGCAATGCAATCACACTCAATAGCATGGTCCGCCGAGTCATTACCAAAATCCCCTAACCGGCCCTGTTAAAGGAATGAACCGGGGAGGGCCTGGCGCACCCCGGCATCCAAGGAAAATTTATTTCCTTTCAACGATCCAAATATTCCTGAAAACTACCTTGCTTCCGTGATTTTGAAGATGTATTGGACCCGAATCCGGGCCTTCTTTTCTGCCGTAACCTGTTTGGGATGGGATTTCAATCTGGTCATGAACCAAAACGCCATTGTGCGTGACGCTAATCATGGCGTTTTTGACTTTTTTTCTGTCTGCAAACCTCGCAGACCGGAATTCAATATCGAATGATTGCCATTGTTCTGGTGGCAAGCAGGCGTTTACTTCAGGCGGGCGAAATTCATAAATCGAACCACACTGGTTCTTGGACCCCTCAAGGGCAAAACTGTCCAAAATCTGGATTTCATAACGATTTTGAATGTAAACCCCACTGTTGGCACGGTCCTGTCCTTTTTGTTCAGGAAGGAAAGGCAATCGAAATTCCAGATGGAGCAAAAAATCCTTAAATGAGTCCAAAGTCTCACATCCCACCATCAAATATCCATCTGAATCCTTTTGGGCTCTCTTCCACCCCCCCAAATCACCATCGAATAGGATCTTTCCATTGGTGGGAGGCTTGATACCCAGAGATTTGAGGGACCGATTGGGAATTCGTTCCGCATGAATTTCCAAGCCTTTTTTATTGGATCCCTTAATGGTTTCCAGATTTCCATCAATTGTCCAGCCGTCTGCCTCCGCAAAAAAATTCGGCTCTGACCCTTTTTGTTTGCCCTTGAGAGTTTGTTGCCAAAGTCCGTTGTATCCCAGGCCTGGCAGGCCCCCTGAATAAACATGGATTGCAAATCGTTCTGGTGTTGTTGGAGCTATTTGAACCCCAACCTTTTCACCATTGGCAACGGATCCCAGAAACTCCCCCCCCATAAATTCTTTGGGAGGAATATTGGTGACGGAGGCGATTTCTTTTTGGTTCTTTGCACAAAATCCCGAAAGTGGCCAATTTCCCAGGATGGGAAGGATTCCAGAGTAGGCTAAAAAATTTCGACGAACCAACATAAACCGGGCTCCGAAAGTCGGACAACACTATTCTGGGTGAAGGAGCAATAAGGGACAACCTCTCATTCTCCGCAATTATGGCATAATCGGGTTATTTCAAAAATTGTGTTGGTTGACAACCTCCTTTTTCCGGCCAGGACTGGAGGTGCCAACCCAATACGACCGATTTTGAATTTGGATTTAGCTCGGGCAGTTGACCCCGACTGCAGATGAGCTATTATATCTAATCTTGATGGGCCCTTCGCCAAGTGGTAAGGCAACGGTTTGCAAAACCGTTATTCCCCGGTTCGAATCCGGGAGGGCCCTCTT
>CAWUOD010000665.1:0-2321 GCA_963923115.1 uncultured Singulisphaera sp. | reverse complement strand
TACAAACAAAAGCGAAGAGTGTAAGGACAAATCGTCCAAGCACCCTTCGCTTTAATACTTTTCGTGGCTTGCCGGGAAGCTTTTAGTTTTGGGTTCCTTCGGCATCCTCTGCGCCACCCGCGGGAAGGTCTGGAAGTTCCTTGAGGTTAATCCTTCGGACTCGAACAGGATTCGCGCCATTCCCTTTGGCACATATCAGTTCGCGACGGGCGGTAAGCTCATCCTGCTTGTCCGTGAGGGCAACTACACCGCGAACTTTCCTACCCGAGGCGTTAAGCCCTTCCCACATCAGCACGCGAGCCATTTTTTGATTCCTCTTTTGAATTTGTGAATCGAATATCCTTTTTATCCCACTTCATTCATCCATCACCGGTGTTTTGTTCCACCTCCATTCCATAAATCATCTTCTTGTAAAATTGTTTCACTGCCACCGAAAGACATTTCAGGATTCTTTCAAAATCCTTGCCCAGATCTTTTCGGGGATCCATCCAGAGTTCAGCCATCGCCACAACCCGATCCCGGACAATTCCCAACTTGGTGACTTTGAATTTCAGTGTGAGTTCGTTGATGGCTTCCAAAGCCCTTGATCGTTCAATATCTGATTCAATTTTCCAAAAAGCGGGCATCAATATTCGAACAAATCGGGGGTCACTTTCCTCAGCCATTAGGACATAGGACATTCCCGAAAATTCGAATACCACATCCCCATCCGAATCAAGACGGGGAGACAGATCTTTTTTCGAAAGAAAACCCATGTAAAAATCGGCCTTGGATTCCATGTCCCCTCCCCTCATCTTTCGGCCCCTGTCTTCGCAGAATCATCATACGCTTTCAAGAGCAGATTCCGGTTGGTTTTTCCTGCCGTTTTTTTCAAAATCCGTTAAACTCAAAATGCGCCTGGATTTCCCGGGCATTCCGAATTCAGGAAGAATTATCGATGGGTTCGCCACTAATTGTTAGTGTTTCAGGCGTTCGGGGCATTGTTGGGGAATCCCTTGACCTCGTGACAGCAATGGGATTTGCGTCGGTTTTGGCAAAGACCCTCGTGGAAGAGAACGGATTGGGTTGCCGGGCCCTTGTGGCTGGAGATGGTAGGCCAAGCGGAGAAGCCCTCAGGATGGCTGTGGCGGCAGGAATGGCAGGGCAGGGGTGTGAGGTAATAGATTTGGGAGTGGTTCCCACACCCACGGTGGGTTTTGCGATTAGGGAATTTGGCGCAACCGGTGGTATTCAGGTGACTGCCAGCCATAACAGCGCACCTTATAACGGGCTAAAGCTTTTTCATAAGGAAGGGCGGGTTTATCCAGCCGGACCGGGCAAGATTATCGCGGATCGGTTTGCCATGGGGGTTCCCCGAATGAACCGCCATGATCAATGTGGTCGTGTTCGTAATCCCCAAACAGCAAGACTTAACGACGCGGTTGAAGCCCACATCTCGAAAGCGATGTCACTGGGGGACATCGAAGCGATTCGCAATCGCAAATTTCGAATTCTGGTGGATGCCAACGGGGGTTCTGGGGGGCCAGCCGTCACCCGACTATTGCGGGAATTGGGTGTCGAGGTTGTTGAAGTAGGGTGTGAACCAAATGGTTTTTTTGCCCACGAACCTGAACCAACCGCGGCAAATTTGGTCGGGCTCAAGCGTCAGATTGTTGAAGAAATGGTGGATTTGGCGGTTGTTGTTGACCCGGATTGTGACCGATTGGCTTTGATGGACTCCGAAGGGAATTTTGTTGGCGAGGAATATACCCTGGCATTGGCGACAGCACATTGCCTCCGAAGCGATCCGGGACCCGTTGTGATAAATTTAAGTACTTCCAGCTTGACCGCGGAGGTTGCCAGACGCGCGGGTGTGCCACTTTTTCGCTCGGCGGTGGGAGAAGCAAATGTCGTGGATTTGATGCGACAAATGGGCGCAACCATTGGAGGAGAAGGAAACGGCGGAGTCATTGATCCCAGAATAGGTTGGGTCCGGGACCCATTGATTGGAATCGTTCGCATTTTGAGTCTTTTGGCATTGGATGGAAAATCCCTTTCGGAATGGGTTAAATCCCTGCCTCCGTTTGAGATTGTTAAGGAAAAACTCCAACTTGACCGAAGTCAACTGGAAGAGTTTGCCAAAAGTGTGGAGGCGGCTTTACCTGGAGCTAAAGTTGACAGGCGTGATGGTATCCGTCTGGATTGGGAAAACAGTTGGGTTCAACTTCGGGCCAGCAACACCGAGCCAATTGTAAGAGTGATCGCCGAGGCCCCAGGATTGAATGAGGCCCAACTTCTTGCCCGAAGGGTAATGGAATTGGCTCCCCGAAAATGAATCTTGC
>CAWUOD010000664.1:0-2327 GCA_963923115.1 uncultured Singulisphaera sp. | reverse complement strand
CCTCTCTGGTCTCGTGGGCTCGGAGATGTGTATAAGAGACAGATTCAATGTCGTGATCCCTTCGGCATTAATCCAATCGGCGACCTTTTTGGCTTGCTCCTCGGAAGGCTCGCCACCCGGATCCGACACGGTCACTTGAAGCGATTTTTTATTTAGCTCCTCAATAATTTTGCTTGTCAGTTTCTCGCCCCTGGATTTCCAGTTGGCAGCGATTTGCAAGGTGGCATCGGAATTCCTGATGTTCAACCGAGTCCTATCCGGGTAATCAGGACTGCTTGTCGCCATGACTTCGAATTCCTTCGCGTATACCGGCTTCTTTCCATCCTCGGTGAGGAATCCACGGGGCATGTATCCACCCGTCTGAAATCCCGCTTCCTTGGCAGCCTCGAGTCCAGCGATGTCAACGCCGGTCTGACCACCTGAAATCACTTTTTTCAACATGAAACATGCCTCCTTAACGACAAGAACCATACCATTCACCGCATGTAAACTGATAAGTTAGGCTAGATTGCCGCATGTTTATCCGCCACGCATTAACCCAACAAAGCTTCACCACGCTGTTGACACAAGAACCTTGTCATTGTTTTCTTTCTCGTTCGGCTTGTCGTTTCTTCCGATGTGAAACGGGAATCCTGCCAAGACAAAGGTCCCGAAGTTTGCCAAGAATGTCAAAAAACGCCCAAGGGTTGAGCCGATAGGATTCAGCAGCCGTCATGCCGCCGAGATTGGTGCTCACGGATTTTTCCTCCCTATCGGCGCTGCAGTTGACCAACACCCCGGCCAAATATTCCCAAGATGAAAAAGGATGTTCGCAGCAGGAGGACAAAATCCCACCTTAACTAATTTCAGTTGTGGCATAGCCATTTTTACGCGCCTTCGCGTACGCGAATCGCAAAAAACAACAAATTCAAAATTTTTCCGTTCTTGAAAAACTTAAAATCCTGCATGGGGCCCAATATGGGCCCCATGCAGGATATCGATTATTCAGACACTTTGGCTATTTTCCAAATCGGACAATCCTCGATCACGCCCACAGACTCGCCATTCACAAGGAAACCCGGCACCGGCGGCGGATCGACGGGACCTCGACCGGCGCCCCTCAGGGCGCAAAGCAGGAAACCAAGCCTATTCTTGCCCGAAAGAATCCCATCCTCGCCCAAAACCGCGCCCCAGAAACAATCTTTTCGGGATTTCTCGACTATCAACCTCGAACCACTCTCCCTCAACATCGCACCCATCCGAACGGGATGCTGGGCCAGCTTCACACGGAGAACCCAGGCCATCACCTCCTCGCGGACACCTTCCCAATCAAGACGCTGATTCCCAACCCAATCCCTCTTCCTCGCCTTCTGCTTCGCGATCATCGGCGAGGCCTGCTCCGCGATCTCCTTTTGCCACTCGACCCGGGCAGGATACCGGCAAGACTGATACAAGGCCTCGCTCGAACCGAACACCAACCCATTCACGCGAAGCGGATAACCACCCGCCATATTCGAAAAACCGCCAAACCGCCCCTTGCTCCCATCAAACACAACCGGACGCTCATATATCACACCGCAATCTTTGTATATACCCATGCAATTCCCTTTGGGGCCACTTTTTTACCGGAAGGGGGCACGGCCCAAGCCCCTTTTCCGTCCCCGGCGAAACGCCGAAAGATCCCCCTGTGGCAGCGCCAGACCTCGCCGTTAACCCGCAAGCCGCGGAACGACCGAAAACCTCGCAACTTCACAGAATTTTCTTGAAAACCAGCAAGCATCAGCTGAAAGATATCCCCATCGGAATCATCCAATGGGGCTACTTATTCGATGGGATTTCTTGAGGATTCAGCAGGAATCCACTTTTCACCGAGAAAAAAAACAGGTGATCACCGGCAGCCGGCAAAGCAAGTGCATCATTTTAACAGCAGCGGCCGCATTTAACTTGTTCTCAACATCAAGATTCTTATGTGTTCCTAGTGAGGTCCTGCATTTGTCCCATCCGGCGGTCAAGGTCCTCAAGGACCTGGTTGTGATTCTCTTGTAAAATTTTGCAGGAAAGGCGGCATGACCTGGTCGGCGTCATGGTCGTTTTTCCAGTCCGCCAACTGGCCACGCAGTTCCATCCACATCACGCCAAGATGATTGTGGCCGACCCAAAGCTCCCCATCTTTTCTGGCGCCCCAAAACTCATGCCGCGGTCCCGCCCTTGATGTGACATCCTCAATGATCCTTTTATTTTGTGTGTTCAAGAGTTTATTCAGTAATTCAGGATGTTGGGCGATTTTCAGCTTTAAAACCATTCTCATGTTTTCCATGTCGGTCCTGTCCATGGGCTTGTGACTGAAT